>NC_018584.1:2442500-2742500 GCF_000307025.1 Listeria monocytogenes ATCC 19117 | reverse complement strand
AGCTATGTGATCGAAGTCGACGGTGGTGTAAATGCCGAAACCGCAGAAAAATGTAAGCAAGCGGGCGTAGACGTTCTTGTAGCAGGCTCTTACTTCTTTAGAGCAGATGATAAAATTGCTTGTATTAAAGAATTAAAAGCGTAACAAAAAAAGTGCTACAAACCAACTAGCGGTTTGTAGCACTTTTTTATGGAGTGGTTTAACTTCTTTTAAAGAAAAAGAAGCTAGTAGATAACAACGTCAATAAACTTCCTAGTGCAAAAAAGAGAGCATCTTTTGAATCACCAGTAGTTGGGAGGATATTAGAGGTGTTTTTATCAACTTTTTTTGTTGCTTCGGATGAAATCACAGTATCATTAGTACTCAGTGTAGTATTGTCGGTCATTTCTCCATTGGTATTTGTATTATCACTGTTTGCTATTTTTTCATAAATATAGGTAACAGTTGCAGGGGTTGTGCTAAAAGTAGCCGATTCATTTCCTTCCACTTTTTGAAGTTTATAGCCTGCTATGTCTTTGCTTTTAGTTTGGTAGGTATTATTTACTTCACCGGTTAAAACAGTATCTTTTGCTAGTGTTTTACCCGATTCATCTTGATATTTTACAGTGACTGTCCCATTTTGGACAGCAGTTTTTTCATAAATATACGTTACATTTTGCAGTGTTTCAGAAAATTGTCCTGTCGCATTTCCGGGTGTTTCTTTTAAAGTATAGCCATCTATTATTTTAGGAGTAGTGACGTAATTTTCACCAATACTACCATCTAATCTAGTAGAAGTAGCTAATTCATTCCCAGACGCATCTTTATAGGAAACTAGGACTGGTTTAGTATACTTGAAGTAGATAAATGGCTTTCCAGAAGGACCATATTCAGAAATATCATAGTAAGAATCAAATCGATTTGTCCCAGTGAAAAGTGAAAAAGTAGATTCGAGTGGCTCTGCTGAAAAGTTTAATGCTTTTTCGGCTTGATTATACGTAATACCATTCGCTAAATCAGTTATGAATAAATTATCTGTAGTCAAATGAGCCGAAGCATCTTGAAACTGAATGTAATTTTCTATAGGTAGGATGTGGTTGCTTGGTACAATGAGTGTACTTAAAACTGTTTGAGCGGCAAAAGCTTGATAAGCCATTTGAAGATTTGGGTTTTGAATTGTAATATTAGTAATAAAATTATTTTCAAAGGCAGAAGCATCAATACTTTCAACAGTGGCTGGTGTAGTCACTGTTTTTAAATTATTAGCTAAAAATGCTTGGGAAGGAATATTTTTTAAAGCAGTAGAATAAGTTATTTTTTCTAATTTATTGACACTAAAAGAGTTCCTCCCTATAGTCTGCACTGAGTTGGGTAAGACCAGTTGTTCAAGTGAATTGATGGTAAAAGCACCATCGCCAATAGTTATAACTGTATTAGGAATCGTTACATTAGTTAATCTCTTGGATTTGAATGCGCCATTCCCGATAGCAGTAACGGTATATTCATTATTAGTACCAAGTGTTGTAGGAATGGTAATATCAGTAGACTGTCCTGTATAATCAGTAATGGTAGCTTCATTTCCATTTATTGTATATTCATAGTCACCAGATGTTTCGGCAGAACCAATAGTTGGAAATAAAAACAAGAATATGGCAAAACAAAAAATACCCCAAAATCTTCTTTGTAACACGGAAAAGCCCCCTTACTTGAGTTTTTTTATATTTTCCCTTACACAAAACATCTAAACTTTTCTATATTCATATCTGTGTGGAATAAGTTTTTTTTAATTGATACATGTCTAGCACTAGCTTATACTTAAATTAATACGACAACGAAAAGGAAGAGATATATGACACAACTAGTATTTCGAAACGGGACAGAACAAGACACGACGTTAATTCTTCGTTTTATTACCGAACTTGCAATTCATGAAGGCATTGAAAAAGATGTAGTAGCAACCGAATCCGGCCTACACAAAGCCCTTTTTCAAGAAAAATCTGCCGAAGTAATTATCGCTGAATACGAAGGGGAGCCAGTTGGTTTCGCACTCTTTTTCCATAACTTTTCCACATTACTTGGCAAAAAAGGCTTATACCTAGAAGACCTTTACATCATTCCAGAAATGCGCGGAAAAGGCTTTGGAACAAAATTTTTCAGCTATTTATCCAAACTCGCTTTATCACGCGATTGCGGCAGATTTGAATGGTGGTGCCTAAACGAAAATAAATCAGGCATGGATTTTTACGAAAAAATTGGCGCAGAGAAAATGTCAGAATGGACCGTACATAGGCTCACTAAAGCCGAAATGAAAAAACTAAGCAACCTATGAAAGGATGGGATTTAAATGAAATGGGATAAACTATTAAATGATAAACGCCGCCGCGAATCCGGTGTCACTCGTTCGAAAAACACCGACGTACGTAGCGCTTTCGAAAATGATTTTCAGCGTATCGTTATGAGTGCATCGTTTCGCCGTTTACAAGATAAAACCCAAGTATTCCCGCTAGAAAAAAGTGATTTTGTGCGTACACGACTAACCCATTCAATGGAAGTAAGTACAATCGCAAAATCAATGGGGAACATGGTTACACACACGATTCAAGAAGAAAACTTAGACAAAGATTTTACAAAAGATCATGCGGATAAAATTCCGGAAATCCTTGCTTGTGCAGGACTTTTACATGATATGGGCAATCCGCCGTTCGGTCACTTTGGTGAAGAAAGTATCCGTGAGTGGTTCCGCGACAATTTAGCAACCATCACTTACAAAAATAAAAGCCTAGCTGAAATCCTAACATCACAAATGAAAGAAGACTTTTATTACTTTGAAGGTAACGCGCAAGTGCTTCGTGTAGTTTCCAAACTGCATTATCTTTTCGACCAATACGGCTTAAACCTAACATTTGCCACTTTAAATGCGGTCATCAAATACCCAGTTTCTTCCTTAAAAGTAAATAAAAAACAAATCAAAAGCAAAAAACTAGGCTATTTTTATGCCGATGAATCACTTTTTAATGAAATAACAACTGCAACAGAAGCGCTTGATAACCGTCATCCGCTCACTTATTTACTAGAAGTGGCAGACGACATCGCGTACCTAAATGCCGACCTAGAAGACGGCGTGAAAAAAGGTATCGTCAACATCACGCAAATCTTAAAAGGTTTTGAAGAAGTAGAAGAGCATAATAAAGTAACTGCCGCGTGCTACAACGAACTTAAGAAAAAAAGCGAGCGCTACGAAGGGCAAGAAGAAAGTTTCATCGTACAACAATGGCTCGCATCGAACGTCCGCGGCCAATTAATCAATCGCTCACTCGAAGTATTTTACGAGAACTACGACGCCATCATGGCAGGCACATTCAACGACTCACTTATCGATGCTTCAAGCGCCGAACAACTCGTACAAATTTTACAAAGCCTATCATTCACGTACATTTACCAAGATAAAGGCATTGTTGAATCCGAAATCGCCGGCAACGAAATCATCTCCAAATTGCTCGAAACGTTCATCCCAGCTGTGATTTACTACGACAGCGAAATACCAGAACGCCAAACAGCCAAAGATAAACGCCTACTAACCTTGATTTCCGACAACTACCTAGGCTGTTACCGCAAAAACGCAGAAGGCGAAAGCGAAACAATGAAACTGTACTTGCGATTACTTCTCGTAACAGACTTCATTTGCGGCATGACCGACAGCTACGCGAAAGATTTATATCAACGTTTGAATGGACTTAGCTAATTAACTAAATTTCAAGTAACACCTTGACATCCGAACGTCAAGGTGTTACTATATTCAAGGTGCCTCTACTATAAACAGAGGTCTGAAAATAAAACAGCGTTGTAGGTTGAACTTACAGCCATTTTATTTTACCGAAAAAATGAACCACCTGGATGTGTGGAACTACTAAACAAGGAAGGAGGAATTTATCCCATGCCTACAATTAACCAATTAGTACGCAAACCTCGTCAATCTAAAATTAAAAAATCTACATCACCTGCTTTGAACAAGGGCCTAAACAGTTTTAAAAGAGAACTAACAGACGTTAACTCTCCGCAAAAACGTGGCGTATGTACTCGTGTTGGTACCATGACTCCTAAAAAACCTAACTCGGCGCTTCGTAAATATGCCCGTGTACGTTTGAGTAATGGTATTGAAGTAACAGCTTACATTCCTGGTATTGGTCACAACTTACAAGAACATAGTGTTGTTCTTATTCGTGGTGGACGTGTAAAAGATTTACCAGGGGTACGTTATCATATCGTTCGTGGAGCGCTTGATACAGCTGGTGTTGAAAATAGAGGACAAAGCCGTTCTAAATACGGTACGAAAAAACCTAAAAAATAATACTTATAAAATATGAAAGGAGGATATCCGATGCCTCGTAAAGGTCCTGTTGCTAAACGTGACGTGTTGCCAGATCCGATTTATAATTCGAAACTAGTAACTCGTTTAATTAATAAAATGATGGTTGACGGAAAACGTGGAAAGTCTCAAGCTATCCTATATTCCGCATTCGATATCATTGCACAAGAAACTGGTAAAGATCCGATGGAAGTATTTGAACAAGCTATGAAGAACATTATGCCTCTTCTTGAAGTTAAAGCTCGCCGTGTAGGTGGTGCTAACTATCAAGTACCTATCGAAGTACGTGCTGACCGTCGTTCTACTCTTGGTCTTCGTTGGTTAGTAAATTATGCTCGCCTTCGTGGAGAGAAAACAATGGAAGTACGTGTTGCTCGCGAAATCATGGATGCTGCCAATAATACTGGTGCTTCTGTTAAGAAACGCGAAGATACACACAAAATGGCTGATGCTAACAGAGCGTTCGCTCACTATCGTTGGTAAAAAAATCACTGACAAATTCCAGGCGTATTGCCTGAAAAATTGTTTTATGGAAGGAGAAATACAACATGGCTAGAGAGTTCTCCTTAGAAAAGACTCGTAATATTGGTATCATGGCCCACATTGATGCGGGTAAAACTACCACTACTGAACGTATCCTTTTCTATACAGGGCGTATTCACAAAATTGGTGAAACCCATGAAGGTGCTTCTCAAATGGACTGGATGGAGCAAGAGCAAGAACGTGGTATTACTATCACTTCTGCTGCGACAACAGCTCAATGGAAAGGCTACCGAGTAAACATTATCGATACACCAGGACACGTAGACTTCACAGTTGAAGTTGAACGTTCGCTTCGTGTACTTGATGGTGCTGTTGCGGTTCTAGATGCACAATCTGGTGTAGAACCACAAACAGAAACAGTTTGGCGTCAAGCTACTACTTACGGGGTTCCTCGTGTAGTATTCGTCAACAAAATGGACAAAATCGGCGCAGACTTCCTATATTCTGTAGGTACTTTGCATGAACGTTTGGCTGCCAACGCGCACCCAATCCAACTCCCAATCGGGGCCGAAGATACATTTGAAGGTATCATTGACTTAATCGAAATGAACGCGTTGTATTACGAAGATGATTTAGGAAATGACCCTCATATTAAAGAAATTCCAGCTGATCTGAAAGACTTAGCAGACGAATACCGCGGTAAATTAGTGGAAGCAGTTGCTGAACTTGACGAAGAGCTAATGATGAAATACCTAGAAGGCGAAGAAATTACAAAAGAAGAACTTAAAGCTGGTATCCGTAAAGGAACACTTAACGTTGAGTTCTATCCTGTAGTTTGTGGTACAGCATTCAAAAACAAAGGTGTTCAACCAATGTTAGATGCAGTACTTGATTACCTTCCAGCACCAACAGATGTTCCAGCTATTAACGGCGTATTGCCTGATGGAGAAGAAGCTGCTCGTCACGCTGATGATTCAGAACCATTCTCTTCCCTAGCATTCAAAGTTATGACTGACCCTTATGTTGGACGCTTAACTTTCTTCCGTGTTTATTCCGGTACTTTGAATTCCGGTTCATATGTACAAAACTCGACTAAAGGTAAACGTGAACGTGTTGGACGTATCCTTCAAATGCACGCTAATCACCGTGAAGAGATTTCGATCGTATACGCTGGTGACATCGCTGCTGCCGTAGGACTTAAAGATACAACTACTGGGGACACTTTATGTGATGAAAAAGAACAAATTATCTTAGAATCCATGGAATTCCCAGAACCAGTTATCCAAGTCGCTATCGAACCTAAATCGAAAGCTGACCAAGATAAAATGGGGCAAGCTCTTGCGAAACTAGCGGAAGAAGATCCAACTTTCCGTGCTGAAACTGACCAAGAAACTGGCCAAACTCTTATCTCCGGTATGGGTGAACTTCACCTTGACATCCTTGTTGACCGTATGAGACGTGAATTCCGCGTTGAAGCTAACGTTGGTGATCCACAAGTTTCTTATCGTGAAACATTCCGTAAATCTGCTCAAGTTGAAGGTAAATTCGTACGTCAATCCGGTGGACGTGGACAATATGGTCACGTTTGGATTGAATTCGGACCAAACGAAGAAGGTAAAGGATTTGAATTTGAAAATGCAATCGTTGGTGGGGTTGTTCCACGTGAATACATCCCAGCTGTACAAGCAGGTCTTGAAGGCGCACTAGATAATGGTGTACTTGCAGGCTACCCACTGATTGACATCAAAGCAAAACTTTACGACGGATCTTACCATGACGTCGATTCCAATGAAATGGCCTTCAAAGTGGCTGCTTCAATGGCATTACGTAATGCTGCTAAGAAATGTGATCCTGTAATCCTTGAGCCTATGATGGCTGTAGAGGTTGTTATCCCAGAAGAATACCTTGGTGATATCATGGGTAACATTACTTCCCGTCGTGGTCGTGTAGATGGTATGGAAGCTCGCGGTAACGCTCAAGTTGTTCGCGCATTTGTACCACTTGCAAACATGTTTGGTTATGCAACTCACCTTCGTTCAGGTACGCAAGGTCGTGGTGTATACACTATGCAATTTGACCACTATGAAGAAGTTCCTAAATCTATTGCTGAAGAAATCATTAAAGCTAATGGTGGAAACAACAAAGAAGATTAATTGATTTTTTTCGCAACATCAAGTATAACTTTAGTTAGAAGTATTACTTAGTTTAAATTTAAGCTAAGTAAAAAATAATTATCGAATTATCGAGGAGGATATTTTAAAATGGCAAAAGAAAAATTTGACCGCTCTAAACCCCATGTTAACATTGGTACTATTGGACACGTTGACCATGGTAAAACAACTTTAACTGCTGCAATTACAACTGTACTTGCTAAAAAAGGCTATGCTGATGCACAAGCTTATGACCAAATTGATGGTGCTCCGGAAGAAAGAGAACGTGGTATCACAATCTCTACTGCTCACGTTGAGTACCAAACTGACAGCCGTCACTATGCACACGTTGACTGCCCAGGACATGCCGATTACGTTAAAAACATGATCACTGGTGCTGCACAAATGGACGGAGCTATCTTAGTAGTATCTGCTGCTGATGGCCCAATGCCACAAACTCGTGAACATATCTTACTTTCACGTCAAGTTGGTGTTCCATACATCGTTGTATTCATGAACAAATGTGACATGGTTGACGATGAAGAATTACTAGAATTAGTTGAAATGGAAATTCGTGATCTATTAACTGAATATGAATTCCCTGGCGATGACATTCCTGTAATCAAAGGTTCAGCTCTTAAAGCACTTCAAGGTGAAGCTGACTGGGAAGCTAAAATTGACGAGTTAATGGAAGCTGTAGATTCTTACATTCCAACTCCAGAACGTGATACTGACAAACCATTCATGATGCCAGTTGAGGATGTATTCTCAATCACTGGTCGTGGAACAGTTGCAACTGGACGTGTTGAACGTGGACAAGTTAAAGTTGGTGACGAAGTAGAAGTTATCGGTATTGAAGAAGAAAGCAAAAAAGTAGTAGTAACTGGAGTAGAAATGTTCCGTAAATTACTAGACTACGCTGAAGCTGGCGACAACATTGGCGCACTTCTACGTGGTGTTGCTCGTGAAGATATCCAACGTGGTCAAGTATTAGCTAAACCAGGTTCGATTACTCCACACACTAACTTCAAAGCTGAAACTTATGTTTTAACTAAAGAAGAAGGTGGACGTCACACTCCATTCTTCAACAACTACCGCCCACAATTCTATTTCCGTACTACTGACGTAACTGGTATTGTTACACTTCCAGAAGGTACTGAAATGGTAATGCCTGGTGATAACATTGAGCTTGCAGTTGAACTAATTGCACCAATCGCTATCGAAGACGGTACTAAATTCTCTATCCGTGAAGGCGGACGTACAGTAGGCGCTGGCGTTGTTTCTAACATCAGCAAATAATACCTGATACGATTCAAACCGACAAAGTCATTTGGCTTTGTCGGTTTTTTTGTGCCTGAAATAAAAATTAACTTGAAAAATATCACATTTTCGCATAACCTTAAAGTAGACATATCTTTTTACCTTCTAGACCGAAATCAAGGAGGTAGGCCAAGTGGTACAATTTAATGCTCGAAATATGGCGTTGCTCGAATCACTCGTTGTGGCGAATGTATATCTTGCACCCGAGAAATTACAAGAAGAACTAGGAATTTCCAAACGAACACTTCAATATGATGTGGAAAAAATTAATAAAGAATTAGATAATATAGGACTCGATGGTATTCAATCTGTTCGTGGACAAGGGTATTATTTATTAGAAGATGAAAAATCGACAATTAAAGAAATCCTTGGAAATAGGGAAGCGAGCCACAAAGTCTTTTCAGCAAGTGAGCGTCGCATCCGTATTTTATTTTTTCTGCTCGTAACAGATGCGCGAGTAATCATTGATACGATTAATGAATGCAATGAAGTCAGTCGTAATACAAGTTTGCAGGACATTAAACAATTAAAATTAGCGCTAAAACAGTTTAATTTAGAACTTGCGTATGACCGTAAAAATGGCAATATGGTTCTCGGTGATGAGCGCAGTATTCGCCAATTTTTTATTCACTATTGTATGAATAACGAAGAAATCGCAACCGCAGACCAGTTGCTGGATTTAATGAAAATTAATCCGATGATAAAAAATCAGGAGTTATTTCCCAAATTAGACACGATTTTCGAAATTTTAGCTGTAACGGAGAAAAAAATCGGGATTCGTTATACCGACGAGGTCCTCGAGCGCATTGGTATTATGATTTTCTTCTTTAAAGAACGAATGAAGCGTAATTGCTATTTAAATGAACAAGAAGAGCATGAAGTAGAATCTTTTGAGATTGCGCAGGAAATTTATCAGCAATTGCAGCAAAGTGAGAATTTTAAAATCAATCATGCGGAAATCACTTATTTAGGTAAACTTTTGCTTGGGGCGAGTCGTTTGAATGATGATGCGGCTGCTGAAGGAAAATTAGATCTCATCGTTGAAAAAATCATCGCCGAATTTGAACGTCTTGCTTGCGTGAATTTTGAAGACCATCGCAATTTGAAAAAAGATTTATTGCTTCATTTACAACCAGCCTACTATCGGCTTAAATTCCAAATTGAGTGGATTAACCCGCTAAGGACAGACATTAAACAAAGTTACAGTGATGTGTACGAGATTACGAAAAAATCACTTGAACCGCTAGAAGATTTACTTGGTGAAACAATTCCAGAGGATGAAATAGCGTACGTAACAATCTTGTTCGGTGGCTATCTTTCACGCAAAAATAATACTTTAGTTGAACGAAAAAAACTCTTAATCGTTTGCTCCAAAGGTGTCGGAACGTCGCGGATGATTGAACGGCAATTATCGCAATTACTTGGTGAGCGAGTAGAGATATTAGAACCAATTTCCATCCGTGAATTTGAAAAAGGGTTATACGCACCAGACTTTATTGTGTCGACTTTGCCAATTATGGAACCAAAAGCACCAGTTTTTATCGTTAGTCCAATTTTGACAGAAGCGCAGAAACAACAACTGATGAAGGCGATTGCCCCGCACATTTTGCAAAAGGACTCGGATGCGCGCATGTTGTCTTCTGTGCTTGATGTAGTAGATCAATATGCCAAAGTGGAAGACCGCGAGAAATTGGCGGCAAAACTGAAATCGGTATTGTTCCAAGTGCAATCAGACAGCCAACTAGAAAAATCTCCAACACTCGAAGAACTTTTACCGAAAGAACGAATTACTTTTAAAGAAAGTGTGGCGGACTGGCGTGAGGCTATCCTAGTTGCCTCGAAATCGCTGCAACAAGAAGGCTACATTTCGAGAAATTATCAGCATGCGATGATTGAAAATATTGAGAAACTCGGACCATACATCGTTATTGCGCCAGGGATTGCACTGCCACATGCGTCTGTGGATGACGGGGCATACCGAGTCGGAATGAGCTTACTGCGCTTAAATCAGCCAGTATCATTTTCAAGTAAAGCGAAAGATCAAGTGAAGTTAATTATTGTGCTCGCTTCCATTGACTCCTACACACATATTAATGCGCTGAGCCAACTCACTAATTTAATCATGAAACATCACTTGCTAGAGCAGATTGAACAAGCGACATCAGCAGCGGAAATTGCCGCAATGTTAACGATACAATAAGCAAGAAAGCCAGTGGGGCACCAAGATGCCGCGCTGGCTTTTTGTATGCTCGCTAACAACAAAATGTAACAGTCTATTTTTTGCACTTTCGAAAAGAAAGGAATTGGGCTTTTTTAAACAGTTGCGCTACAGCTATAATAAGAGTGTAAGTTATTGATAGCGCTATCAATTAGTTAGAAGGGATGAAGAGATATGTCTTTTTTGGATAAAGAGCTTGTGAATCTGCATGGATCAGCTAAGAATGCTGACGAAGCTATCGTGCAAGCAGGAGAATTATTAGTTAATGCAGGTTATGTGAGCGAGCAGTACGTAGAAAAAATGGTGGAATCTTATCATGAAAATGGTGCGTACTTTGTCATTGCACCTCAAATAGCCATTCCGCACGCAAGACCAACTGATGGTGTGGAAAACTCTGCAGTATCACTAGTCGTACTAAAAGAAGGCGTGAATTTCGGACACGCCGCGAATGATCCCGTACGATTAGTATTCGGCCTTGCAGCAACTTCAAGTGAGGCACATTTGAAAGTCATTCAAAAAATCGTCTCCTTGCTTAGTAACAACGATAATATTGAAAAATTGATTCATTCAGAAGATTACCAAGCAATTGGAGAATTAGTGGAGGGATAACGATGAAAATTTTAGCAGTATGTGGACTTGGGCAAGGAACAAGCTTAATTTTACGAATGAATGTAGAGACAGTTTTACGCGACATGGGAGTAGATGCAGACGTGGAGCACATTGATGTATCAGCTGCGCGCTCGATGAATGTGGATATTATTGTAACGAGCCAAGAGTTAGCAGAAACACTTGGAACAGATACAAGCGCCAAAGTAGTCATCGTCAACAACTATTTTGACAACGCAGAAATTAAAACGGCATTATCTGAAGCAATTAATAGTTAAATAAGACAAAAAAAGGTGGGAAAAAAATGGAGATTATTACGTGGATTGCCAATAACTTTTTTGGAACCCCAGCCATACTTTTAGGTTTTATCGTACTTCTCGGGTTACTTTTACAGAAGAAAAATTTAAGCCAAGTGATTAGCGGAACGTTCAAAGCCATTATTGGATTCTTAATTATTAACGCTGGTGCGGCTGTTATTACTGGTTCCCTTGGGATTTTTGAACCAATGTGGAAAGAAGTATTCGGGCTTGAAACACCGCCACTTGCAGGCTTTTTAGGACAAGAAGCCTTTAATGCAAAATTTGGTAGTGCGGTAACACTTGCGATGACACTCGGATTTTTAGTCAACGTATTATTAGCACGATTTACACCATTTAAGTACATTTATTTAACTGGTCATATGATGTTCTGGACAACGACGATTTTTGCAGGAATCACTGTGCAAGCTGTCGGCGGGGATATTCCGTTCTGGGGTCTTGTACTCTTCTTAGCAGTAATTATGGGTCTTTACTGGACATTACAACCAGCGATTACACAACCATTCTTACGTAAAATTACTGGAAATGACAACGTCGCGTTAGGACATACTTCATCCAGTGTAGCGATTCTATCCGCTTTGCTAGGGAAAGTATTTGGGAATAAGAAAAACGATGCAGAACATATTAATTTACCGAAAAAATTAGAGTTCCTACGTGACTCTAACGTTATTACAGCTCTTACAATGGGGATTCTGTTCGTAGTTGGTGCAGTGATTCTGATGGTGAAGAAAACACCGGGAGCAGAAAAATTAATCGCAGAAGCTGGAAATCAAAGCTTCATCGTATACTCCATCGTTCAGTCCTTTACGTTTGCCGCTGGTATCGCCATCGTTCTTGTAGGTGTGCGGATGTTTATCGGTGAAATCGTACCGGCCTTCAATGGTATTGCAACAAAACTTGTACCGGGTGCGAAACCTGCACTAGATGCGCCAATCGTTTATCCCTATGCACCAAACTCCGTAATTATCGGTTTCGTAGGTGCGTTCATTGGAGCGATTATCTGGTTAGTAGTACTTGGAAATACAGTTGGCTACGTGTTTGTGCCAACAATGATCGTTCTTTTCTTCCACGGGGCAGTTGCTGGTGTATTCGGTAACTCAACTGGTGGGGTGAGAGGAGCCTTGATAGGTGGATTTTTAACGGCTACGGTTGTTGCTTGGGGACAATATATTATGGTTACCTTCTTTATCAATACGACTGTTCCAGATACAGCAATGTGGGCAGCCGACTCAGATATGTTTATCCTCGGACCAATTGTCAGCATGTTAGCGAAGTTATTCTTTTAAGTAAAATCTAAACCTCTTCCTTGTCTAGCATTCAAGAGGAAGAGGTTTTTTGAAAGGAAGTTTTTAAAAATGAGTTTTATTCGTACTTTTTATGGAGATATTGCCCCTGAACAACTGGGATTTACTTATTCACACGAGCATATTGTATGCGTGCCGGCTTACTGGCAAGAGCGAGATGCCGATGATTTACTTTTGGATGATAAAGAAAAATCACAACTTGATGTACAAGATTTCGCCGATTTAGGAGGCAAAACAATTGTCGATGCAACCGCGGTTGATTACGGCAGACGTGTGCTCGATGTGGCGCAAATTTCCAAAGAAACAGGCATCCAAATCGTTGGAACAGCTGGCTTTAACAAAAGTTTCTTATGGGACGGGAAGATTAAACCAGAACTGAAACCAATCATCGGGGATTTTGAAACCTACTATGAATGGATTGAAAATACTACTACAGACAAACTAACGGAATTCGTTGTAAATGAAGTCGAAAATGGGCTTGAAGGAACGCCGTATAAGGCTGGTCAGGTGAAATTTGGCACTGGCTACAATATGATTACACCTTTAGAAGAAAAGACAATACGTGCGGTTGCAAGAGCACATCACGAGACAAAAGCACCAATTCATTCTCACACAGAAGCGGGAACGATGGCTTTAGAACAAATCGAGATTTTAAAACAAGAAAATATCCCGTTAGAATACCTTTCTATTGGTCATATGGACCGCAACCTAGATCCGTATTATCACAAGCAAGTTGCCAAAACAGGCGCATTCATGTCATTTGATGGCATCGCAAAAATCAAATACGCACCAGAAAGCGCTCGGATTGCAGCGATTCTATATCTAGTTTCGGAAGGCTTTGAAGATCAAATTTTAGTTAGTGGTGATACAGCACGCAAAACTTATTATAAACATTATGGTCACGGACCAGGACTTGAATATATCGCCAAAAAATGGGTGCCACGCTTTATTGATGAAGCAAACGAAAAAGGCTTTGACGGAGAAAAATTAGTTAAAAAATTCTTCGTGGATAACCCAGCAAGATGTTTTACTTTTAAAAAATAGGAGGCGAAATCTGTGTTATATGCAGATGAAAATTCATTTGATATTGGCGCGAAAATCACGAAAACAAAACCAGTCCTTTTGCCAATAGGAGCAGTCGAAGCGCATGGGCCGCATTTGCCACTAGGGACAGACAATATTTTAGCGTCAGAATATTCAGCGAAAATAGCGGCGGAAACGAGCGGATTCGTGCTTCCGGTTTTGCCATACGGCCAAGTTTGGAGTTTGCAAGATTTCCCGGGAAGTTTAACACTATCAAATGAAACGGTAACGAAAGTAGTTGTAGAGATTGGTGAAAGTCTATATAAACAAGGATTCCGTCTGTTTGTCCCAGTGAGTGGACATCTTGGCAATATGGCTGCGCTAAAAGATGCAGCGCGCGAACTATATGCAAAATATCCTGATATGGTTATCTTGCACATTTTTTACCCGAATATCCAAAAATTAGCAATGGACGTGCGCGAAGGAAACGCTAACCATCATACGTATATTCATGCCTGTGAAATCGAAACATCTCTCATGCTCTACTTGTCCCCAGAAAATGCCGATATGAGCCGCGCCATAGATGATCCGCCAATTTTACCAATCGATGCGGATTTCACCCCAACACCATGGCAAAACTTCACGAAGACAGCGGTTCTGGGAGAAGCAACTTTGGCAACAGCAGAAAAAGGCGAATACTTGATTGAAAAGACGTTAAAAACATGTGTGGAGTTGATAAAACTTGAACAAGAAAAAATTCGAAAATCTACCGAAATGGAATAATTTTGCGCTATTTAATTTTTTAGCGAAAGATAAGGAAAATAGCCTGGAAGTCATGGAGGCGGCGCGCGGTTTTGCCGTTCCGGGAATCGTTGCAACGAACTACGAAACAGCAGAAGAAGCCGCAAATGTGGTGAAAGAATTACAAACAACAGCCCCCGTCATTAGTGTTGGTCTTGGTGGCGGTGGAGACTGGCAAAACTGGCGTGATGTGCTTCATATTGCTCGTCTGGCTCCAAACAGTCATATTAACCAGCCAATCGAAACCGCGGGATTAACAAATGACTTACTTCCGGAAACATACACTAATGCACTTGTTCGTCCAACCGGGAAAATCGGCATCGTCAAACTATCTTCCGGAGACGAAATTACCGCTGAAGAAGCTGTCGATTATTGTCTATCCGCCAACATCCCGTCCATCAAATTTATGAGCATTGAAGGCACGAAATATTTAGATGAACTAGTTTACTTAACAAAAATTGCGGCCGATAAAGGCATTTACGGTATTGAGCCAGCGGGAGGAATTGGAGCTGACAATATTCTTGAAATAACAACCGCCATCAAGTCCACCGGAATTCCCTTTTATATGCCGCATATTTTTGGAAAAACAATTGACAAAGCAACTGGCCGAACGAAACCGGAAGAAATCGAGAAAATTTTTGCAGCTTTGGAGGGGAATTAAATGATTAATAACTATATCGATATTACAGTTCGTTTATTAGAAAACATTCTCGATAATGAAGCTGATTATGTAAAAGAAGCAGGAGCGAAGGTAGCCGAATCTATTGAAAACGACGGGGTAATCCATTTATTTGGTTGCGGTCACTCGCATATTTTAACAGAGGAAGTATTTTACCGCGCAGGTGGACTGGCTGCGATTCATCCGATTTTGCATGAACCACTTATGCTTCACGAAGGAGCTGCGGCGTCATCTGTACTGGAACGAAAAAATGATTATGCGAAAACATTTATGGCAGAGGAAGATATCCGTCCTGGCGATATCATGATTGTGCTATCGACGTCCGGACGAAACCCTGTACCAATTGATGTTGCTGAAATTGCCCGTGAAAAAGGTGCATTTGTCATCGTCATTACTTCGCTCCAATACTCCGCTAGCCAAAAATCCCGCCACACATCCGGAAAACGTTTATCTGATACAGGGGACATTGTAATTGATAACGGTGCTGTCAAAGGTGATGCCGTCCTAAAATCGGCAAACTTCGATATCGCATTTGCCCCAACATCGACGGTAACGGGCGCAGTCATCTTGCAATCTATTTTTGCAGAAGCAATCGAAACAATGGTAAACGACAACTTCACACCGCCAGTATTTATTAGTGGAAATGTCGAAAATGCCGATGCACATAATCAAGCACTTGTTGATAAATATAATGAGCGAATTCCGCTTCTTGGAATGAATTTATAAGAAAGAAAAGTCTAGGTTAGCACCTAGACTTTTTTACTATGTTAGAGTATTTCTATAGATTGCGATATAATTAAACTATATAAAAATGATAAAGGAGTGCGGCCGATGGATTCAGCATATGTTTTTGATAGCGAACAAGCAACGAAATTATTAATGAAGAACTATGAATTAGTAAAAACGAGTGGCGTTAGTTTTATTGATAAACGAATTCGATTTCTAATTGCTCGTCTTTTTGCGGGGAATAATGAAGTGGTTGATCCAGAGGAATTTAGTGAAATAAATAAAGAAATTAAACGACAACTAGGCATGTTCACTGCACTAAACGGAAATGTTCGCGCATCCTTGGTAGGATTGCTCATGGCGAACGATAATGCCAGCCGAGAGAGCGTCCAGCAAGTAATTGCTAATTATAATACATTGATCCAAGCGGGATTCCAGCGCACAGAATACACTTATTTTGCAGCATATTTATTACTAGAATCAGAAAATCCCAAAAAGACAGCCCGAAAAGCGAAAACTATTCACCAACTTTTCAAAAAAGACCATCCATTTTTAACTAAAAGTGAAGATGTGACAACAGCTGTTTTCTTAGCAAATCTTCCTGAAGAAAATACCACGAAATTGGCTGAAATAACAGAGTACTATTTTCAAGAGTTCGCCGCGAAAGGTTTCCGCAAAAATGATAGCTTACAATTTTTAGCAACAACAGGGACACTTTTGTACGGTGAAAAAGATAGCAAATTCATTCGAAGAGTAGATAATATTGTAGAAGAACTGCGACAAAAAGGGATAAAAGTAAAACCGCTACATTACTCAAGTATTGGGATTTTAGCTTTTGTCATGGACGCGCGAAAAATCGATTCAGGGTTAGTGAACTTAATTGATGAATTACAGCAACAACCAGGCTTGCGTTTCGGACGAGAATTCGTTACAGCTCTAGCGATAAGCCTATATACGGAAAAACAATCAGGTCAAATGAGTAAGGAACAATTAGAAGGGTTAATGGTCAATGTGCATATATTGATTGCAATGGAACAAGCAGCTGCGGTGAGTGCAGCTGCAGCAGCGAGTGCGGCAGCCGCATCTAGTTAATACAAAAAAACTGGTAAGCCATAACGGCTACCAGTTTTTTTATGATTTAAGGACTAACATAATAGTCATTACTTTTCTTAGGCGGATTGGATGAACTTAAAACGTAATCTTTCAAAAATGAATTCGGTGCAGAATCCCATAAAGCCATACCATCAGATTTTGGAGGGGCAGTTCCGGCGAAGAAATACATGTTATTTAATCCCATCGTATCTGCCATTTTTTCCTTATCCGCTTGGTTGTACTTATCATAAGATTCATCGGTCATTAAATCCATCATTGCCTTATCGTAGCCACTATTATAAAAAGTTTCGTAATCAAATTGATTAAAATTAAGCAAGTTTTCATCCGTAGAGCCTTGCGCTTTTGCCCAAGCTTCCATATCTAACTTTTGAGATTGATACGTGAAGTTTTTGTTTTTGGCACTATAAGTAATATTGCCATATTTATGCGGGAAAACAGAAAGAGCATTGGTTACGATATCGGTAATTTCTTTGCCATCTGTGCTTTTCGCAGAGCGGATATTTTGCGTATGAATATGGCCACTTAGAGAAAAATCCATAGAGCCTTCCGTAAGCGCATCAATTACTTGTTGATTATAATTAATAGTATAACCTTTTTGAATAACATCATTATGATCAGTTAAATTATGATGCAAAACAGGGACAAGTTTAGCGCCGTTTTTCTTTGCAAGCGCACTGCTTTCTTTTATCCAATCTAATGTTCCGGCTGTTAGTCCGCCTTCCGTTGTGGGATTTCCTTGCTGCATATTTGTTTTATAAATAGCGGTATCTAACATTAACAGCCATACTTTGGAAGAAGGAGCTGCTAAATAACTCAGCGAAAACTCATCACTTGAAATAGCATCTTTATATCCAAAATCACCATAAATTTTACTGAAATCAGTTGGTGATATAGTGTCGGTTGGTAACTGCTTATCTTTTTCAAATTTGCGGGCCCAAGGGTTGTTAATGTCATGATTACCCGGAACAACAAAAACCTGCGTCCCAGTTTTCTCTACTTGAGTAAGTTTTTTGGCTAACTCTTCATGACTTGTTTTTTCACCGTTGTTCGTAAGGTCGCCACTAATAATAAGGACGTCTGTTTTTTTAGCCTCTACATCCGCCAAAAAAGCATCGGTTATTTCATCGCTATAAGCTAACTGTTTCCCATCACCCGCAGCCACATATTTTTCAAAGGCTTTTCCGTTGTCGGTTAGTGATGGCGCAAAGTAATGAACATCCGTCGTTACGACCATCGATAAATTACGGTCTTTCTCAATTGGCGCAGTAATGTTCTCTGTTTTTCCACTTGCGGAACTACAAGCAACTAAAGAGATAGATAGGAGTATCGGTGTAACTATTTTAAAAAATCGAATCACGTTAATCACGCTTTCATGTTTGTATTTTCACAATAAGTTCCAAAATTTAGAACAAAACTCAATATGGAAGGAGCAATGTTCTAAACGGTTTAGATATCTCGATCTAAAATATTTTTCGTCAAGTGGTACATATCATCACGATATGCGCCAGCTGGTAGTTTTTTGATTTCACGAAGCGCTTTATTCGTATATTTGTTGGCAAGTTTGAATGCCTGTTCGACACCTTTATACTTAGAAATAAGTGCTAAAACTTGTTCGGAAGCTTCATCCGTCATATCTAGTTTTTGAGAAAGAAGTGGCTCGAATTCAGCCAAGTGACCTTTCATTGCATAAATAAGTGGCAGAGAATAAATACCTTGTTTCATATCATTTAAAACGGGTTTGCCAAGACCTTCATCCGTACTTGTGTAATCCAGTACGTCGTCAATAATTTGGAAAGCCATGCCAAGGTAATGTCCGATGTTATAACATTTTGCAACTGTCATGCGTGTTGCTTTACTGCCAGTTGCGCCAGAGTAACAACTAAGTGCAAATAATTGTGCTGTTTTACCAGAAATACGCGTTAAATATTCACGAACAGTTACATTCATTTTGTAGCTTGTGCGCATTTGGTCTAGTTCGCCCATTAAGATTTTTTCGATATTTTTACTATTAAATTCAATGTTCTCCACGGAAGAAGCATGTGCGGATAAAATTTTGAAACAGATGCAGAATAAATAATCGCCTGTATAAACAGCATAATTACGACCATATTTAGAATGAATTGTCGGGATCCCGCGGCGTAACGGAGAATCATCAACGACATCATCATGAATCAACGTCGCCATATGAAGTACTTCAAGCGCAGCAGCAATCGAAACAGCACGTTCTTTATCATAATCAGGACCAGCTTGCGCAGAAAGAAGCGCAAAAGCAGGGCGCAGTAATTTCCCGCCAGCGTGAATCAAATCTTTCACGTTTTGCTCAACGTGTTTATCGCGAATTTGAATATTTTTTTCAATCGTTTGTAAGACTTCTTGTAAATCTTTGGAAAGTGCAGGATACTCATCCCACATAGCATGAAGTTGCATATTGAACTCCTTTTTTTAAAGTTATTTTTGTGCTGCTTGACTTTGTTTAGCATCAGCGAACATCCGCAAAGTTTGGACGTTTTTCAGTAGGTAATTTGCTGCAATCCCAACCGCGATCCCAGAAAGAATGCCGATGAAAGATAATACTGGCAAATAAAGCATAACGGACCAAGTACCAGCAATCCAACTAGCAATTACGAGCTGACCAACGTTATGTAAAATCCCACCGGTAACACTAACGCCAATGATGCTCACGCGTTTCGGCCCAAGTTGTTGTACGAGCCACATCCCAAGAAAACTTAAGATAGCTCCGGCCGCGCTATACATAAAGGTCGAAATTGTCCCACCAAGCAAAGTGGATAATACTAACCGAATGCAGATAATCATAAAAGTATCTTTTGCCGATAATGTATAAAGCGAAATACACGTAATAATATTAGCAAGACCTAGTTTCGCCCCAGGAGCAAACGCAAATGGAAACGGAATAGCCCGCTCGAGTAAACTAATGACAACCGCTTGAGCAGCCAGAAGTGCTATATATACTAATCGTCTGTTTTTTGTCATAGAAACACTTTCCTATCTATTGGAGGATAAGGTCAGGAAGAGATAATCGGATCATCTGAATCGCCTGAACTCCCGTCACTCGCTTTTACTTCAATTACTAACTTATGTGGAAGACAAACAACTGTATCGCCTTGTTTATCAATTGCTCCAGTCCGAACACATACTTGATCGTTACAGTTCGCTTTACTAATTCGGATTTCTTCCCCCGAAACCTCAATCGTGTTAGTATGTCCATCTGGTTGTTTCACATCAAAGCTTTCCGTCCCTTTGTGCCCAGTGAGCGTAACAGTTTTATATTCTTTACTATCAACAGAAATAACTGCAACAAGCTCTTTTTTTCCGTTAGCAGGAGCCGGTTCATTCGCTTTTACATATGAAAAAATAGCAATCGGCAAAAAGGAGAGTATACAAAGAGATAAAATAATAATAATATCCCAACGCTTCACCATAGAAAGATACTTCTTCACCGTATTGCCTCCTTTCAAAATGTCATGTACAAATCCTATTTTAAAGGATAATGCCTAAATATAATAGGAAAAAGTTCAAGAAATCAACAAATAATAAAAACGGAAGCACCTCCTATGCCAAAACTGGCTTTTGGATGCACTCCCGAGTTTTTATTTAAAATTTTAACTAACTAAATTACTTGTCTCTGTAAACGGATCTTGGCTTACCGTACCACCAATGACCAAGATGTTTTTGGAACCAAGGAACAGCCCAATAATCAAGACCAAATGTGCGTCCAGCGCCATTTAGAAGTGCGATAGAAGCTGGTAACGCCCAGAATTTGTCCCAACCAAGCATAGCGCTTAGTGTAAACATTACTAGGAATCCGGCACTTCCGATACTTACAAGCCAAGTGAATAGACCTACCACCATAGCAAGACCGATTGCAAGTTCAACAAAAGGTACAACTTTTTGCATTACTAGAGCAACATCAAGGTTTGGCATTAGAAGTTCCATAATCCACTGGAACCAACCAGGCATATGACTAAGAATTGGAGTAGTTACATTTGTTGCAGCAGCCCCAGCAGCATCACCGGCAGCTTGACTAGCACCAGATGTAGCAGCAGTTTGTAACCATTCGAATGGCATTTTAGAGGTAGTTGCAGTTAACCAAGAATCAGAACCGATACCGTTAAATAAAGGTTTTAAATTTGTAATACTTACTTTATCCCATGTAGTTTCACCGTAGATTTTAGAAAGAGCTTCGTCAATCCAGAACCAACCAAGATATACACGTAAAGGAAGAACCCAAAGTACGTTACCATAACGAGAAGTCCAACCACGGAAAATGTTGCGGTGATCTTTAATGTGGAAGAATTCATGCATAATATATTGCCACATGTAATAACCACTGCGAATACCGAAGAAGTAATACAAGTTAACCATATGCTTCATTAAAATAGCGAACCAACCAGATAAGTGCATACCACCAAGGTGAGCAACACCGTATTTAGCTCCGATAGAAACCATTACACCATGATATTTACCTTGGAATGGTTCTTTCTCGCCAGTACCGCTCATTTCCACGATAATGCTTTTCGCTGCAGTTAATGCAGTTTGTTCAGCACCTTCAACGATTTGCGGAGTTGGTTTACCTTCTTCATCTTCAAAGTAAGCAAGGTCACCAACGACATAAACGTCTTTAAGACCTTCTGCTTCCATATATTGGTTTACTTTCAAACGGCCTGCACGAGCAGATTCCATACCGTAATCTTTTGTATCAGAGTTAGCGCGAACACCAGCAGTCCAAATTAATGTACTTGTTGGAAGCTCTTCGCCAGATTTAAGTACGATGCTTTCAGGTTTAACTTCAACGATAGCAGCGTTTTTCATGATTTCAATACCTTTTTTAACCATGTAACGTTCAGCTTTGTCAGCGTCTCTTCTTTCAAGCATGTTTAGGATTGTTGGAGCAGCTTCTACTACAACTAGTTTAATTTCAGATGCGTCAATTTTGTTATCTTTAGCAAGACGATCTTTCCATTCTAAAAGTTCCCCAACCATTTCGATACCAGTAAATCCAGATCCACAAACAACGAATGTTAACATTGCTTTACGTTTTTCAACGTCTTGTTCGCGAGATGCTTTCGTTACAGTTTCTTCAATATGATTGCGTAACTTAACAGAATCTTCCCAAGACCAAAGTGTAAAGCCATTTTCGCCAACACCAGGAGTTCCGAAATCATTAGGTTCTCCGCCCATACCAAGTACTAGGTAATCAAACGGATAACTACCGTGCTCTGTTGTTACAACTTTTTTATCATGATCTACATGCGTCACGTTATCAGTTACAAGATTAACTTTTGTTCTATTAAACAAACGACGTAAATCATATTGAATTGCAGTTGGTTCAACACGACCACCAGCAACCTCATGTAGTTCAGTCATCATTGTATGGTACGAATGACGATCGATTAATGTAATATTAACGTCTTTGTCTTTCTTGTATTTCTTAGCTAATTTCTTAGCAGCGTGTACACCTGCATATCCTGCCCCAATTAAAACGATATTCTTTTCAGGCATATGCTTCCTCAACTCCTTGTAAGTTTATTCACAAAAATAAAATGAGTCCAAAATTCCCCACAGTATTATTATAACCTATCATAGTTTAACAGAAACCTCCTACTAATGTCTAGATAGTAAAGAACAATTCTAATCTAAATTTGAAAAATAGGACTTTGTGCAAATGTTACATAATTAAGCAGGCTAAAAGTCCTTGTTTAACATAGGATGTTAGACATTTTTGTTTGCTATTTTGCTAGAAAAGGTTGGCTTTAACTGTTATATATATACCAATAGTCATTATTTTGAAAATTAGATGAATTATGTCTTTAGAATTACAGTAGACAAAACCGGGCGCTGATGGTATCATTTGTATTGTAAAAGTGATATCGCTTTCGCAGACTATCGGTTTGTGTTCACGAAATCACAAACAAAGTTAATCAATAAAACAAAAGGTGGGAGCAAAACATGAAATTGAAAAAAGTAGCAATGGGTATTACCGTGGTAATGGCTTCAAGTTTATTACTAGTAGGTTGCGGTAGCAGTGACGACAGCAGCAAAGACAAAAAGAGCACAGACACAAAACAAACAGAAACAAAGAAAACAGCTAAAACTGATGGTACTATGACTGATGGTACTTACAAATTAGAAGAAAAGAATTTCGACGACAAAGGCTGGAAAGGTTTCATGTCAATCGAAGTTAAAGATGGTAAAATTACAAAAGCTAACTACGATTACAAAAACAAAGATGGCAAATTAAAATCTGAAGATGCAGACTACGAAAAAGCAATGAAAGATAAAGTAGGAACTGGTCCTCAAGAATACTTGAAACAATTAAGCGATTCTTTAGTTAAAAATCAATCTGCAGCATCTGTAGAAGTAGTTTCAGGAGCAACTCATTCTTCTGACGCTTTCATCAACTATGCTAACCAATTAATCCAAGCAGCTCAAAAAGCTGATACAACTACAATTTCCATCAACAACTTAGCTAAAATGGAAGATGGAACTTATAAACTTGAAGAACAAAATTACGCACATGGTTACCGTGTAGTATTCAGCATGGATGTTAAAGATGGCAAAATCACTAAATCTGACTACAACTATGTTGACAAAGACGGCAAACTTAAATCAGACGATGCTGACTACGAGAAAAACATGAAAGCTAAATCTGGTACTGGTCCAAAAGAATACATCCCAGCACTTAACAAATCTCTTGTTGAAAAACAAGACGTTGCTGCAGTAGACACTGTTTCTGGTGCTACTAACTCTTCTAACCAATTCAAAATCTACGCAGCTCAACTTCAAAATGCTGCACAAAATGGTAACACTGACACAATTAAAGTGTACAACCTAGTAGAAGCTGAATAATTAGCGAAATTTATGTACAAAACGGCTGGTCCTAATTTCTAGGGCTAGCCGATTTTTTTATCGAAAAACAGAGGAATTAAGCCTTTTTACTGTAGATTTATTCCTTTTTTTACGCTATAGTTATTCAAGTAAAGATCACGGATTTAGAAAGGTGAAAAAGCTAATGAAGAAATGGAAAATAATAATTTCAGTTATCATATTGGCGCTTGTTGTATCAGCGTGTGGAAATTCTAGTAAAGAAACAAAGAGTGAACCAAGTGATTCAAAAAAACTAATGGATCAACCATACTCCAAAACAGACTTTCTAATGGGCACAGTAGTAACGCTTAAAATTTATGATAAAGGCAAAGAAGACGTGCTTGATAAAGGCTTCGATCGAATCAAAGATCTAGCTGCCAAGATTACCACAAGTGATTCGGAAAAAACGTCTGAAGTGGATAAAATCAACGAACAAGCCGGCAAAAAACCAGTGAAAGTATCTAAAGATGTATACTACTTAATTCAAGAAGGGCTTAAATACTCCGAGAACTCTGGTGGTAGCTTCGATATTACTATTGGGCCGTTAACATCTCTATGGCACATCGGTTTTTCTGATGCGCGCAAACCTTCTCAAGCAGAAATTGACGCGGTGTTACCATTAATTAATTACAAAGACGTTAAAATGAATGATAAAGACCAAACAGTATACTTGGAAAAAGAAGGTATGGAACTAGATTTAGGGGCAATTGCTAAAGGCTTTATTACTGACGAGACTTTAAAGGTATTCAAAGAAAATAAAGTAACAACCTCTATCATAGATTTAGGTGGAAACATTTATGTTCAAGGCAACAACCCGAATGGCAACAAATGGAATGTCGGAATTCAAGATCCGTTTTCTCCGCGTGGAAGTGTTATTGGGAAACTTCCTGAATCTAATATGTCTATCGTAACTTCTGGTATTTATGAACGTTACCTTGAAGTGGATGGTAAAACATATCATCACATCTTAGACCCGAAAACAGGATATCCGTTTGACAATGATATCGCTGGAGTTTCGATTGTATCTAAAAAATCAATTGATGGCGACGGTCTATCCACCGCTACTTTCTCCAAAGGGGTTAAAGGTGGCATGGACTACATTGAACAATTTGAAGGTGTAGATGCTATTTTCATCAGTAAAGAGAAAAAAGTATACGAAACTTCTGGCTTAAAAGGTCAATTCGAATTAACGGATAAAGACTTCCAGATGGACACGCTAAAAAAATAAACTATTATTATAGAAGAAAGTGAGCAGAATTCGCTCTGGATTCTGCTCACAATAAACTAGAAAAGGGGCTAAAAAGGGGATATGTCAATACCATCGTTTCTGAAGTTGGTTGAAATCCAAACGAAGATAGCTAGTGTTTTTCCGTTTATGTTAGGAACGCTATTTGTTGTGTATCAATATGATATGTTCAAACCTGTTAATACGTTGATATTTTTCGGATCTATGCTCATATTCGACTTGACTACAACAGCGATTAATAACTATATGGATTACCGCAAAGCAACAGACAATCATGATTACGATTATCGAACTACCAGCAATGTAATTGGGCAAGAGCAAATTCCGGTGCGAACAGTTATTATAACTATTTTCTTGATGTTCTTCATTGCTACAGGATTAGGTGTTTGGTTAGTTTTTCGAACAGATCTTTTAGTGCTCTTAATTGGATTTGTCTGCTTTTGTATAGGCATCTTATATACATTCGGTCCTGTACCGCTTTCTCGTATGCCGTTAGGTGAAATTTTTTCAGGCGTAACGATGGGGTTTGGGATTTTCTTCTTAGCTGTATATGTAAATGCATACGACGCGGGAATAGCGAATTTACTTTGGCAAGGAGAAACGGTGACAATCCAGTTCAATCTAATAGAAATTATTCGGATAGGTGTGGTATCCTTACCTTGTATTTTCACAATAGCTAATATCATGCTCGCGAATAATCTCTGTGATTTAGATGAAGATATTCGGAATCATCGTTACACACTTCCGTATTATATAGGAAGAAAAATGGGAGTCTTATTATTTAATGCTTTATATTATGCTTCATTTTTAGCTGTGGTTGTTTCGGTAGCTATAAACTTCTTACATCCAATCATGTTACTATCACTAATAACAATCTATCCAGTGTATCGTAATCTAGTTAAATTCAATAAAGAACAAGTAAAATCAAAAACATTTGTTATTGGTATTCGTAATTTCGTATTAATTAATGCGACATTGACAATTTTAATGGCGGTGAGCGTGGTACTTCAACAACTGGCGTAAAGAAAAGGGGGCTTCTTTGAATGATTGAAAAACTAATATTAGGTCGTTTTGTCCCAGGGGAGTCCTTAATTCATGGTCTGGATGCGCGAACGAAACTTTTAGCAGGCTTTTATTATATCGGCATTTTATTTTTAGCGAATAACTGGTGGACATACGCCTTAATGGTTTTGTTCACACTCATGGTCATTCAAATGACAGGTATCAAGTTAAAAGTGTTTATAAAAGGTGTAAAACCACTTATTTGGCTAATTTTATTTACAGTAGTAATGCAAATACTATTTGCGAGTGGCGGAACGATTTATTTTGATTGGGGTCCATTTACAATCTCTTCATTTGGGCTTTTGAACGGGGTATTTGTGTTTTTGCGCTTTGTCTTAATTATCATGATGTCGACCGTTATCACGCTCACAACGACGCCTATGAACCTGACAGACGCAATTGCTTACATCCTTCGTCCGTTTGCTGTACTCAAAGTGCCGGTGAATGACATTGCATTAATGATTTCGGTGGCACTTCGCTTTATTCCAACCCTTATGGGAGAAACAGATAAAATTATGAAAGCGCAGCGAGCTCGCGGAGTGGATTTTGGTGAAGGTAATCTTTTCGAACAAATGAAAGTTGTTGTCCCGATTTTTATTCCGTTATTTGTTAGTTCGTTTAACCGAGCGGAAGAATTAGCGGATGCAATGGAAGCGAGAGGGTATCAAGGAGGCGAAGGGCGCACGAGATTCCGAATATTGCATTGGCATTTTGGAGATTTGATTGCGGCATGTGTAATGATACTTTTAACCGCGGGACTCGTAATACTAAGAACATCTTAAAAACATTCGATATTAACGGATGTTTTTTTCTTTTGGATAAAATGAGCAGAATGGCTCTGTCAGACAGTTTGAAGATAAACCAAAACCGAGAATCTTCTATATAATAGTTCCTATGAAAATAACTTAAAACTTTTTTCAAAAAGCGGTTGATTACTATCCCTAACCCGTGTATAATAGATAAAGTGCAAATGGACAGGCATTGGTCTGCCCTTTTGACAACGAGCACCCCGGTATTGCCGGGAATGCCCATGTGATGAAGTGAAAGGTTGCTGACACACCCGGCCGCTTTGCCATGGCGGATGTTCAGGTAATTTTCACGGAGAATGTCTACTTTAAAAGTAGGCGAAAAGGAGGGAAAGTAATGGCAAAACAAAAAATTCGTATTCGTTTAAAAGCTTATGATCACCGTATTTTGGATCAATCAGCAGAAAAGATTGTAGAAACAGCGAAACGCTCAGGTGCTTCTGTATCTGGTCCGATCCCACTTCCAACAGAGAAGTCAATCTACACAGTCTTGCGTGCGGTCCACAAATATAAAGACTCTCGTGAGCAATTCGAAATGCGTACACACAAACGTTTAATCGACATCGTTAATCCAACACCACAAACAGTTGATAGCTTGATGCGTTTAGACTTGCCAAGCGGTGTGGACATCGAAATCAAACTATAATAAGAATATATTAAATTAACAGGAGGTGTGACTCATGACCAAAGGAATCTTAGGTAGAAAAGTAGGGATGACACAAGTTTTCACTGAAAACGGCGAACTTATTCCAGTAACAGTAATCGAAGCAGCACAAAACGTGGTACTTCAAAAGAAAACTGTTGAAACTGACGGCTATGAAGCTGTACAAATCGGTTTCGAAGATAAGAGAGCAATTTTGTCAAACAAACCCGAACAAGGTCATGTAGCAAAAGCCAATACTACTCCTAAGCGCTTCATTCGCGAATTCCGCGATGTAAACTTAGACGAGTATGAGATTGGTGCAGAAGTAAAAGTAGACGTATTCGCAGAAGGTGACATCATCGACGCGACAGGCGTATCGAAAGGTAAAGGATTCCAAGGTGTTATTAAACGCCACGGACAATCACGCGGCCCTATGGCCCACGGTTCCCGTTACCATCGTCGCCCAGGTTCAATGGGTCCAGTAGCACCTAACCGTGTTTTCAAAAATAAACTACTTCCAGGTCGTATGGGTGGAGAACAAATCACTATCCAAAACCTAGAAATCGTTAAAGTAGACGTTGAAAAGAACGTTCTTTTAGTAAAAGGTAACGTTCCAGGCGCTAAAAAAGCATTAGTTCAAATTAAAACTGCTACTAAAGCAAAATAATTCATTTGGAAAGGAGGACTAACGAATGCCAAAATTAAGCTTACTTAAACAAGATGGAACAAACGCTGGCGAAATTACTTTAAACGACACTGTTTTCGGTATCGAACCAAATGAAAAAGTTGTTGTTGATGTGATTTTGAGCCAACGTGCATCCCTACGTCAAGGGACTCACAAAGTAAAAAATCGTTCAGAAGTACGTGGTGGCGGACGTAAACCATGGCGTCAAAAAGGTACAGGTCGTGCCCGTCAAGGTTCAATCCGTTCCCCGCAATGGCGTGGCGGTGGTGTCGTATTCGGCCCAACACCTCGTTCATATGCATACAAATTACCTAAGAAAGTTCGTCGTTTAGCGATTAAATCAATTCTTTCTTCTAAAGTAAATGAAGAAAAATTAGTTGTACTTGAAGGTTTGACTTTCGATGCACCTAAAACAAAAGAATTTGCGGCTTTTCTTAAAAATATCTCTGTAGATACTAAGGCACTAATCGTAGTTGCCGGTGAAAGTGAAAATGTAGAATTATCTGCACGCAACTTACAAGGCATTACAGTTATTCCAGCTGAAAGTATCTCAGTACTAGAAGTTGCTAAACATGATAAATTAATTATCACTAAAGCAGCTGTCGAAAAAGTAGAGGAGGTGCTCGCATAATGGATGCACGCGACATCATTAAGCGCCCAGTTGTAACTGAAGAATCTACAAGTATTCTCGACGATAAGAAATATACATTTGAAGTAGATACTCGCGCAACTAAAACGCAAGTAAAATACGCAGTTGAAGAAATTTTCGACGTAAAAGTTGCTAAAGTAAACGTAATGAATTACAAAGGCAAACTTAAACGTATGGGCCGTTATGCAGGTTACACTAACAAACGCCGTAAAGCGATTGTTACTGTTACAGCTGACAGCAAAGAAATTCAATTCTTTGAAGTATAATTCGACTAACTTTAAATAAATCTAACGAGGAGGGGAAACAATGGCGATCAAAAAGTATAAACCTACCACTAACGGGCGCCGGCACATGACTAGTTCTGATTTCGCTGAGATTACTACAAGTACTCCAGAAAAATCTTTACTACGTCCTCTTAAAAAGAAAGCCGGACGCAATAACCAAGGTAAGTTAACTGTTCGTCATCACGGCGGTGGCCATAAACGCCAATACCGCGTGATTGATTTCAAACGTAACAAAGATGGTATTCCTGGACGCGTTGCAACGATCGAGTACGATCCAAACCGTTCTGCTAATATTGCTCTAATCAACTATGCTGATGGAGAAAAACGCTACATCATCGCAGCAAAAGGCCTTGAAGTAGGTCAAACAATTTATTCAGGAGCAGAAGCTGATATCAAAGTCGGTAATGCACTAGAATTAAAAGATATTCCAGTGGGTACTGTTATCCACAATATCGAAATGAAACCTGGTAAAGGTGGACAATTAGTACGTTCTGCTGGAACAAGTGCTCAAGTGCTTGGTAAAGAAGGTAAATACGTATTAATCCGCTTAAACTCTGGTGAAGTTCGCATGATTCTTGCTACTTGCCGTGCTACAATCGGTCAAGTTGGTAACGAACAACACGAACTTATCAACATCGGTAAAGCAGGTCGTTCACGTTGGATGGGTAAACGCCCAACTGTTCGTGGATCTGTAATGAACCCGAACGATCACCCACACGGTGGTGGTGAAGGTAAAGCTCCAATCGGCCGTAAATCGCCAATGTCTCCATGGGGCAAACCAACTCTTGGATACAAAACACGTAAGAAAAACAACAACTCCGATAAATTTATCGTACGTCGTCGTAAGAAAAAATAATCGGATCAATAGATTGAATAAAATTGGTAGCAGGATAGCGAGGACATGCGTTCTCAGCTTCCTGACTATGCGAAGGGAGGTTCCGTCATGGGTCGTAGTTTGAAAAAAGGACCTTTTGTTGATGACCACTTGATGAAGAAAGTGGAAGCAGCAGCAGAAAGCGAAAAGAAACAAGTAATTAAAACTTGGTCTCGTCGCTCCACGATTTTCCCAACTTTTGTTGGACAAACAATCGCAGTATATGATGGACGTAAACACGTTCCTGTTTATGTTCAAGAAGATATGGTAGGACACAAACTGGGCGAATTCGCACCAACTCGTACGTACCGCGGTCATGCGGGCGACGATAAAAAAACTAAACGCTAATTTGAGAGGAGGATATCCTAATGGCAAGTGAAGTTACAAGCGCAAAAGCCGTTGCCAAAACGGTTCGTATTGCTCCTCGCAAAGCTAGAATCGTCATTGATTTAATTCGAGGCAAGCAAGTTGGCGAAGCAATTGCAATCTTGAAGTATACTCCAAGATCAGCTTCCCCAATTATTGAAAAAGTATTAAAATCTGCTATTGCTAACGCAGAGCATAACTATGATTTAGACATTAACAACCTTGTAGTAGAGGAAGCATTTGTTGACGAAGGTCCAACACTTAAACGTTTCCGTCCACGTGCACAAGGTCGTGCAAGTGCAATCAACAAACGTACTAGCCACATCACAGTTGTGGTATCTGAAGTGAAGGAGGGATAATTCGTGGGTCAAAAAGTACATCCAATAGGTATGCGTATCGGTGTCATCCGTGATTGGGACTCCAAATGGTACGCGGAAAAAGATTATGCGGACTTCTTACATGAAGATTTACGCATCCGTGATTACGTTGCAAAACGTCTATCTGACGCTTCTGTTTCTCGTGTAGAAATCGAACGTGCAGCTAACCGTGTGAATATCACTATTCATACTGCAAAACCTGGTATGGTTATCGGTAAAGGTGGTTCTGAAGTTGAAGCATTACGCAAAAACTTGAACGAACTTACTCAAAAACGTGTTCATATCAATATCGTAGAAATCAAACGTGCTGACCTAGACGCAAAATTGGTTGCTGAAAATATCGCTCGTCAATTGGAAGGTCGTGTATCTTTCCGTCGTGCGCAAAAACAAGCTATCCAACGTACTATGCGTGCTGGAGCAAAAGGTATCAAAACTCAAGTATCTGGTCGTCTTGGCGGAGCGGATATCGCTCGTGCTGAACACTATAGCGAAGGAACAGTACCTCTTCATACATTGCGTGCCGACATCGACTACGCATGGGAAGAAGCTGACACAACTTATGGTAAACTAGGCGTTAAAGTCTGGATCTACCGCGGTGAAGTCCTTCCTACGAAGAAAAACAATGTGGAAGGAGGAAAATAATAATGTTAGTTCCTAAACGTGTAAAATACCGTCGTGAATTCCGCGGAAACATGCGTGGACGCGCGAAAGGCGGAACTGAAGTTGCATTTGGTGAATACGGTCTTCAAGCAGTTGAAGCTTCTTGGATTACAAACCGTCAAATCGAAGCAGCTCGTATCGCAATGACTCGTTACATGAAACGTGGCGGTAAAGTTTGGATTAAAATTTTCCCTCATAAATCTTACACTTCTAAACCAATCGGGGTTCGGATGGGTAAAGGTAAAGGTGCTCCGGAAGGTTGGGTAAGCCCAGTCAAACGTGGCAAAATTATGTTTGAAATCGCAGGTGTTCCTGAAGATGTAGCGCGTGAAGCATTACGTCTAGCAGCACACAAACTGCCGGTCAAAACTAAGATCGTTAAACGTGAAGAAATTGGTGGTGAAGCAAATGAAAGCTAATGATATCCGTGATTTATCCACTACCGAAATCCAAGATCAAGAAAAAGCTTTGAAAGAAGAGCTCTTCAACCTGCGCTTTCAATTAGCTACTGGTCAATTAGAAAACACCGCACGTATTCGTGAGGTTCGTAAAGCAATTGCCCGTATGAAAACAATCGTTCGAGAAAGAGAACTTGCTTAAAAAAGAATCGTAAGGAGGTTTTAATACATGGCTGACCGTAACCAACGTAAAGTTTATACTGGTCGTGTTGTATCCGACAAAATGGATAAAACAATTACCGTGGTTGTTGAAACGTACAAGAAACATGGTTTGTACGGTAAACGCGTGAAGTATTCTAAAAAATTCAAAGCGCATGATGAAAATAACATTGCAAAAACTGGCGATGTAGTTCGTATTTCCGAAACTCGTCCATTGTCTGCAACTAAACATTTCCGTTTACTAGAAGTTGTAGAAGAAGCAGTAATTATCTAAATCAAAAGTTAAAAATAGATTGTGAAAAGTTGCCGAGTGCAATTTTTCCGACCCGTTATTCTGGAAGGAGGGTGTCCTAATGATTCAACAAGAAAGTCGTATGAAAGTGGCTGATAACTCTGGTGCTCGTGAAGTGTTAACTATTAAAGTACTAGGTGGATCAGGACGCAAAACTGCTAACATTGGCGATGTTGTCGTGTGTACCGTTAAACAAGCAACACCAGGCGGCGTTGTCAAAAAAGGTGAAGTTGTTAAAGCAGTAATCGTTCGTACTAAGAGTGGAGCACGTCGTCAAGACGGTTCTTACATCAAGTTTGATGAAAATGCATGTGTCATTATCCGTGACGATAAAAGTCCTCGTGGAACACGTATTTTTGGACCTGTTGCTCGCGAACTTCGTGAAAACAACTTTATGAAGATCGTTTCTTTAGCTCCAGAAGTTCTTTAAAAAATAAGTTCCAAGAAATCAAGGAGGTGCTATACCAATGCATGTCAAAAAAGGTGATAAAGTAAAAGTTATTACTGGTAAAGATAAAGGCAAATCCGGCAAAGTGCTCGCAGCATTTCCGAAAAAGGACCGCGTACTTATCGAAGGAATCAATATGGTTAAAAAACATACAAAACCTTCCAACATCAACCCGCAAGGCGGGATCTTGAATGTTGAAGCACCAATCCACGTTTCAAACGTAATGCTAATTGACCCTAAAACAGGCGAACCTACTCGTGTAGGATACGAAGTTAAAGGCGATAAAAAAGTACGCGTAGCAAAAAAATCCGGTGAAGTAATAGATAAATAAAAGTCGTAGGAAGGAGGGAATATTACATGAATCGCCTTAAAGATCAATATCTTAAGGAAATTGTTCCTGCTTTAATGAGCAAATTCAATTATGACTCCGTAATGGAGGTTCCAAAAATAGATAAAATCGTAATCAACACTGGTGTTGGTGACGCTACAGCAAATGCGAAAGTTTTAGACAGTGCAGTTGAGGAGTTAGCTCTTATCACTGGTCAAAAACCTGTAATCACAAAAGCAAAAAATTCTATCGCTGGTTTCCGTCTTCGTGAAGGAATGCCAATCGGTGCTAAAGTAACTTTGCGTGGTGAACGCATGTATGATTTCTTAGATAAATTAGTTACTGTTTCACTTCCACGTGTTCGTGATTTCCGTGGCGTATCGAAAAAAGCTTTCGATGGTCGTGGTAACTATACGTTGGGTGTTAGAGAGCAACTTATTTTCCCTGAAATTGATTACGATCAAGTATCAAAAGTACGCGGTATGGACGTAGTAATCGTTACAACTGCCAAAAGTGATGAAGAATCTCATGAGTTACTAACTCAACTAGGGATGCCATTTCAAAAGTAATCAAAACTAATTTTAGTAGGGAGGCGAAAACGTGGCTAAGAAATCCATGATCGCGAAGCAAAAACGTACACCAAAATACGCTGTTCAAGCATATACTCGTTGTGAACGTTGTGGTCGTCCACATTCCGTTATTCGCAAATTTAAATTATGCCGTATTTGTTTCCGTGAACTTGCCTATAAAGGTCAAATTCCCGGCGTGAAAAAAGCAAGCTGGTAAGAAAGAGTTTAAGGAAGGAGGGTATTATACATGGTGATGACAGATCCAATTGCAGATTTTCTAACTCGCATTCGTAATGCAAACATGGTTAAACATGATAAATTAGAACTGCCTGCATCCAAAATCAAAAAAGAAATTGCTGAAATATTGAAGCGTGAAGGTTTTATCCGTGACGTTGAATATATTGAAGATGACAATGCTGGAACAATCCGTGTTTTCTTAAAATATGGAGCGACTGGCGAACGTGTAATCACTGGTTTGAAACGTATTAGTAAGCCAGGTTTACGTGTATATGCAAAATCAACTGAGGTGCCTAAAGTACTTAACGGTCTAGGTATCGCAATCGTGTCTACTTCCCAAGGCGTTTTAACCGACAAAGAAGCCCGTGCTAAACAAGTCGGCGGAGAAGTACTAGCATACGTTTGGTAAGAAAAAGTAAACCATAAGGAGGTGCAATAAATGTCCCGTATAGGTAAAAAAACTATTGTGATTCCTGCAGGTGTAACAGTTACACTTAATGGATCAACAGCAACAGTTAAAGGTCCTAAAGGTGAACTTGTAAAAGAGTTCAACCCAGAAATTACTATTAATATTGAAGGCAACGAAATTAACGTTTCTCGCCCGACTGATAATAAAAACCACCGTGCACTTCATGGTACAACTCGTGCTATTCTTAATAACATGGTTGTCGGAGTTTCCGAGGGTTATGAAAAGAAATTAGAACTTATCGGTGTTGGTTACCGTGCGCAAAAACAAGGCGACAAGCTTGTTCTTAACGTAGGGTACTCTCATCCAGTAGAGTTTGTTGCTCCTAAAGGCGTAGATATTGAAGTTCCTGCAAACACACAAGTGATTGTTAAAGGATACAACAAAGAACACGTTGGCGAGTTAGCTGCAAACATTCGTGCCGTACGTCCACCAGAGCCATATAAAGGTAAAGGTATTCGTTACGAAGGCGAACATGTACGCCGTAAAGAAGGTAAAACTGGTAAATAATGCCGCTTAATTAGGCAAATGAGAGAAGAGGTGAGTCGTGTGATTACCAAAATCGACAAAAATAAAGTACGTAAAAAAAGACATGCTCGTGTTCGTTCTAAGATTTCTGGAACTGAAAGTCGTCCACGTTTAAACGTATTCCGTTCAAACAAAAACATTTATGCTCAAATTATTGATGATGTAAATGGTGTGACACTTGCAAGTGCGTCTAATTTAGATAAAGATTTCGGTTCTGCTGAATCCAAAGTTGATGCAGCAAGCAAAGTTGGCGAACTAGTTGCTAAACGTGCTTCCGAAAAAGGTATTACTTCTGTCACTTTTGACCGTGGAGGATACTTATATCATGGCCGCGTGAAAGCTCTTGCTGAAGCAGCTCGCGAAAATGGACTAGAATTTTAATAAGAAGGAGGGACATATTACATGCCTGAGCAAATTGATGGAAACAAATTAGATTTAGAAGAACGCGTTGTTACAATCAACCGTGTTGCTAAAGTAGTTAAAGGTGGACGTCGTTTCCGTTTCACAGCACTTGTTGTTGTTGGAGACAAAAATGGTCATGTTGGTTTCGGTACTGGTAAAGCGCAAGAAGTTCCAGATGCTATCCGTAAAGCTGTTGAGGATGCTAAAAAGAACATGGTGCTTGTACCAACTGTAGACACAACTATTCCACACACTGTAGTCGGACATTTTGGTGGCGGAGAAATTCTTCTTAAACCAGCTAGTGCCGGTTCTGGTGTAACTGCTGGTGGTCCCGTTCGTGCGGTCCTAGAACTTGCCGGTGTTGCTGATGTATCTTCCAAATCGCTTGGATCTAATACACCAATTAACATGGTACGTGCTACAATCGACGGAATTAAACAACTGAAAAACGCTGAAGATGTTGCGAAACTTCGTGGCAAAACAGTAGAAGAATTGTTAGGATAAGGAGGGAATTATCATTATGGCGAAGTTAGAAATTACTCTAAAACGTAGCTTAATCGGACGCCCTCAACCACAACGCAAAACTGTTCAAGCATTAGGTCTTGGTAAAACAAATTCTGTAGTGGTTAAAGAAGATAATCCTGCAATTCGTGGGATGATCACTAAAGTAAGTCATTTAGTGGACGTCAAAGAAGTTTAAGCTTAAAATTATTATGCAATGGATAGAATTTGTTAAATAGGAGGAGGTGCTTGACATGAAACTACATGAACTTAAGCCTTCAGAAGGTTCTCGTAAAGAACGTAATCGTGTTGGTCGTGGAACAGGCTCTGGTAACGGCAAAACTTCAGGACGCGGTCATAAAGGACAAAAAGCTCGTTCTGGTGGTGGCGTACGTTTAGGCTTTGAAGGTGGACAACTTCCACTTTTCCGTCGTATTCCAAAACGTGGATTCACAAATATCAACCGTAAAGAATTTGCTATCGTGAACTTAGATGTTTTAAACCGCTTTGAAGATGGTACAGAAGTAACACCAGAACTTTTAGTTGAAACTGGAATTATTCGTAATGAAAAATCCGGAATCAAGATTTTATCTAATGGAAATATCGAGAAAAAACTTACTGTGAAAGCGAACAAATTCTCTGCAGCTGCGAAAGAAGCAATTGAAGCGGCTGGCGGAAAAACTGAGGTGATCTAATGTTTCAAACGTTAGTTAACTTCTTCAAAGTAGCAGACATCCGTAAAAAAATACTATTTACATTAGCAATGCTAGTTATTTTCCGTATTGGTACATTCGTGCCAGTACCGGGAGTTAACGCAGCAGCTTTACAATCTAGTATGGATGGCGGTATTTTGGGGTTCTTAAATACATTTAATGGTGGGGCTTTAAAAAACTTCTCAATTTTTGCCATGGGTGTAATGCCTTACATTACATCTTCCATTATTGTTCAGTTACTTCAAATGGACGTTGTTCCTAAATTGACTGAGTGGTCGAAGCAAGGGGAAATGGGTCGTAAAAAACTCAATCAACTTACTAGATACATGACAATTGGACTTGGTTTAGTGGAAGCTTTCGGTATGGCATATGGATTTAACCGCATGTCTTCAGCTGGCTTAGTAATTGAACCTTCCATTGGTAGATATGCAATTATCGCTATTGTATTGACTACTGGTACAATGTTCTTAATGTGGCTAGGTGAACAAATCACTGTTAAAGGCGTTGGTAATGGTGTTTCCATCATTATCTTTGCAGGTATCGTTGCTCGTATTCCTGATGGAGTTCGTCAATTATATGTTTCGCAAATTGAAAACGCTGGTGATCAACTTTTCCTACATGTTCTGACATTAGTTGGTGTAGGGATTGCAATTTTAGCTATTGTTGTAGCTGTAATCTTCTTCCAACAAGCACTACGCAAAATTCCAATTCAATACTCTAAACGTGTAGCAGGAGCAAAACAATCGGGCGCGCAAGCAACGCACTTGCCGTTAAAACTTAACTCTGCCGGAGTTATCCCTGTTATCTTTGCAAGTGCATTTATTATTACACCACAAACTATCCTTACTTTCTTTGATCAAAGTAACGATGTTGTAAAAGTATTGAAAGATGTGTTTGATTACACAAAACCAATTGGTATGATTTTATATGTTGCACTAATTGTTGCTTTCACTTATTTCTATGCTTTCATTCAAGTGAACCCTGAGAAAGTTGCAGACAACTTGAAAAAGCAAGGTGGGTATATTCCTAGTAAACGTCCTGGTCGGGAAACACAAGCTTATCTTACATCGGTACTTTACCGTCTAACATTTGTTGGTGCAATTTTCCTTTCAGCGGTTGCTATACTTCCAACTATCGGTACTACTGTGTTTAGTTTACCGCAGTCACTTGCCGTTGGTGGTACAAGCCTACTAATTGTTATCGGGGTAGCATTAGATACTACGAAACAACTCGAAGGACAACTTGTAAAAAGGAACTATCGGGGATTTATCAAATAACACGCAGTTCTTGTTAGGTCTTCCTAGCAGGAGCTAGCGCGTAATAAGGGGCGAAACAGTTGAAATTAGTATTAATGGGACTGCCCGGCGCCGGAAAAGGCACACAAGCGGAACAGATTGTTGAGAAATACAACATTCCTCATATTTCCACTGGAGATATGTTCCGAGCAGCTATGAAAAATAATACGGAATTAGGAAAGAAAGCTAAATCCTTTATGGATAATGGCGACCTTGTTCCTGATGAAGTAACAAATGGTATCGTTCGTGAACGTTTGGCCGAAGATGATGCTAAGAATGGTTTCTTGCTTGATGGTTTTCCGCGCACTGTGGAACAAGCAGAAGAGCTAGAAAATATTCTAAATGATTTAGGGACAGAACTTGATGCTGTCATTAACATTGAAGTTGATAAAGATGTTTTAATGAAACGTCTTACAGGTCGTTGGATTTGTCGGACTTGCGGTAAAACTTACCATGAAATTTACAACCCACCGAAAGTTCCTGGGAAATGTGATTTAGATGGCGGGGAACTTTACCAACGCGATGACGACAAGAAAGAAACGGTTGAAAAACGACTAAATGTAAATATGAAACAGACCAAGCCGCTTCTAGATTTTTATTCTGAAAAGGGTAAACTTCATAACATAAACGGCGAGCAAGACATTAAAGACGTTTTTGTAGATGTGGAAAAAATTCTTGCTTCTTTTTGAGGAGTGAGCTGTGCTGAATCACTGTCAAAATCAATGCGTGCAAATTAGTTTAGTTTGTAGTATAATGGATAATTGGCAGTGGAATTAAAGGCATCTAAGCAAATCATGATGAACGAGAGAACCGTTTGAAGATCATCCGAATGACGTATATGTTCTACCTTGATCTGTTCAGCCGCAATACTTTTGCGAGTGACAGTTCTTCTGGTTTTTACGGATTTCACTTTTACAGGTTGTCTGAAAAGCTGGCGAAATGTGTTGCCTTTTAATGAAGTGCATCCATTTTTGCATGTTTTACGTTTTTTTCATGTAAGAGAAATAGTTACACTGAAAGGATTAGGCCTGCATCAGGAACAAATCCAAGAATACAAGAAGGAGGTAGCAAACATATGGCAAAGGAAGATGTTATTGAAGTAGAAGGCGTAGTACAAGAAACTCTACCAAACGCGATGTTCAACGTTGAACTCGAAAATGGTCATAAAGTACTGGCAACTGTTTCTGGTAAAATCCGTATGCATTACATTCGTATTTTACCTGGAGATAAAGTGACAGTAGAGCTTTCTCCATACGACCTGACACGCGGAAGAATTACTTATCGTTTTAAATAATTTGCACTCCGAAATTGAATTTATATACCGGTCTGGTTTATCCAGCTTAGAAATTATCGGTTTATAGAGACATTTTCTCTAATAAACAAGGAGGTATATCTATATGAAAGTAAGACCATCAGTGAAACCTATGTGCGAAAAATGTAAAGTTATTCGTCGTAAAGGTAAAGTAATGGTAATTTGTGAAAATCCAAAACATAAACAAAAACAAGGATAAGAGGAGGTGCTTAAGTAAATGGCACGTATTGCAGGTGTGGACGTTCCACGTGAAAAACGTATTGTTATTTCCCTGACTTACATTTATGGTATCGGTAAACAAACAGCTAAAGAAGTTCTTGCTGAAGCTGGCGTTTCTGAAGATACTCGTACTCGTGATTTAACTGAAGAAGAGCTAGGTAAAATCCGTGAAATCTTAGACCGTATTAAAGTTGAAGGTGACCTTCGTCGTGAAGTAAACTTAAACATTAAACGTCTAATCGAAATCGGTTCTTACCGTGGCATGCGTCACCGTCGTGGACTTCCAGTTCGCGGACAAAATACAAAAAATAATGCCCGTACTCGTAAAGGCCCGTCCAAAACAGTAGCAGGCAAAAAGAAATAATAGTAAAGGAGGTAGTTAGTGAATGGCTCGTAAAACAAATACTCGTAAACGCCGTGTGAAAAAGAATATCGAATCTGGTATTGCACACATCCGTTCTACATTTAATAATACGATCGTAATGATTACTGACACACATGGTAATGCTTTAGCTTGGTCAAGTGCAGGTTCCCTAGGATTTAAAGGTTCTCGTAAATCTACTCCTTTCGCAGCGCAAATGGCAGCTGAAAGTGCAGCAAAATCAGCACAAGAACATGGTTTAAAAACATTAGAAGTAACTGTTAAAGGTCCTGGTTCAGGTCGTGAAGCGGCTATCCGTGCACTACAAGCAGCTGGTCTTGAAGTAACAGCTATTAAAGATGTAACTCCAGTTCCACATAACGGATGTCGTCCTCCAAAACGTCGTCGCGTATAAGTGGTCGTTTTCTTTTGCCAATAGTAGATTTTTACTGTCTTAACTATCAAGGCAGAGAGTTTGACATAAAGACTGATATTCTAGACGTTTTGAAGGAGGGTAAATTTGAATGATCGAAATTGAAAAGCCAAAAATCGAGACGATTGAGATCAGCGATGATGCCAAGTATGGAAAGTTTGTTGTAGAGCCACTTGAGCGTGGATATGGTACAACTTTGGGTAACTCCTTACGTCGTATTCTATTATCTTCTCTTCCAGGTGCAGCAGTAACCTCTATCCAAATTGATGGAGCTTTACATGAGTTTTCTGTAATTGAAGGTGTAGTAGAAGATGTAACAACCATGATTTTAAATATTAAAAAACTTGCACTAAAAATCTATTCTGATGAAGAAAAAACATTAGAAATCGATATGCAAGGTCCTGGTGTAGTAACTGCAGCTGACATTAATTATGACAGCGACGTTGAGATTTTAAATCCCGACTTACACATTGCTACATTAAGTGATAATGCTAAATTTCATGTGCGTTTAAATGCGACTCGTGGTCGTGGTTACACACCTGCTGATCAAAATAAACGCGAAAATATGCCAATTGGTGTACTTCCAGTCGATTCAATCTTTTCACCGGTTATCCGTGTGAACTATCAAGTGGAAAATACACGTGTTGGACAATCAACTAATTATGATAAGCTTACGTTTGATGTGTTAACTGACGGAAGTATCAGCCCAGAAGAAGCAGTTTCACTTGGAGCTAAAATTCTTTCTGAGCACTTAAGTATCTTCGTTAATTTAACAGATGAAGCACAAAAAGCTGAAATTATGATTGAAAAAGAAGAAAGCCATAAAGAGAAAGTGCTTGAAATGACTATTGAAGAATTAGACTTGTCTGTTCGTTCATATAATTGTTTGAAACGCGCTGGAATCAATACAGTACAGGAACTTGCTGACAAATCCGAAGACGATATGATGAAAGTCCGTAACTTGGGCCGTAAATCGCTTGAGGAAGTTAAAGTAAAACTGGCTGACCTTGGCTTATCTCTAAGAAACGAAAACTGATAAAGGAGGCAATTCCATGGGTTACAGAAAATTAGGTCGTACAAGCTCACAACGTAAAGCGTTACTACGTGATCTTGCAACGGATTTAATCGTATTTGAACGTATTGAAACAACAGAAGCTCGCGCTAAAGAGATTCGTAAAGTTGTTGAAAAACTAATCACTTCTGGGAAAAAAGGAGACTTGCACGCTCGTCGTCAAGCAGCTGCTTTCATCCGTCATGAAGTTGTAGAAGTAGTACAAGTAGATGCTAAAGGTAAAGATGGTTCAACTGTGAAGAAAAACCGTCCTGTATACGCTCTACAAAAACTATTTGATGATGTTGCTCCACGTTACGCGGAACGTCAAGGTGGTTACACTCGTATCTTGAAAAAAGGTCCACGTCGCGGTGACGGCGCACCAATGGTTATTATTGAATTAGTTTAATAATAAAACGTTTAAAGCAAGTGGAGTGTCATGATATGGAGACTTCGTGTTTCCTTGTCTAGCTCTGTGTTTCCTAGTCTACTTAATCGTAGGCTAGGAGGCAGGCTTTTTTTGTTTGACCTGTTATCTATGTATAGCAGGTCTTTTTTTCTTGCCTTTATACTGGAAACCATCTATAGTAAATTCCAAAGATAAACAGTGGGAGGGACGGAGAATGCGTTCGTTAACTAACGCGGAAATAGCTCACAATAGATTACTTAATTCTGGACTACTACAATCTAAATTTTCCAGCGCAGAGGATGCAACTCGTGCGTTATTTGGTATTCAGTCGCAGTATCAACAATTTGGAGAGATTAGTTTATTTAATCGTGTACCTAATTTAACCAAAGAAAACCTGCAAATGGCTTACGACGATAAAGGGATAATCAAAATCTGGGGGCAAAGAATGACTGTCCATATGTATACGCCGGATGATTGGTTTTATGTTCATGATGTTTATGCGAACAAAAACAATTGGTTAAGAAAGCACGCAGACTCTCTAGGACGTGATTTGGATGAGATTTTAGTACAAATGGAAGAATTACTCCTGCGCGAAGATAAAGTGTCTAAAGAGTCCTTTGCGGCTTTACTAGGTAATGAAGCAAAAGAGCTGATGACATGGGGCGGGGTTTTTATTCAAGGGTCACTCGATGGCAAGTTGTTTTGTGTGCCAGAAAGTCCTAAAACAAAATTTTATAGTCATAGAAACCAAATTGATTCAGAAAGAGAAGATGCTTGGATAACTAACAAGCGCAGCAAGACAGGTCTTGAAACAATGATTGATCGTTATTTTAGTGCATTTGGGCCAGCGACTATACAAGATTTCAAGCATTGGAGTGGTTTGCGAAATAGTGATTATATAGAAACGTTAGAAAAGTTACTTGAAAACTATATATGCTATATCGGTGAAGATGGCAAGAACTATTATAGCAAAGCAAAAACGCAGGAAAATGTGGAGATGGGGTCGCCGCTTCTATTAGGGAAGTTTGATCCGCTTTTCGTAAGTTACGCGAAAAAGAATTGGCTTGCGAGCGAAAAAGAAACGAGTCTAATCTGGCGCACCGCTGGGCAAATTGAAGCTGTCTTAATAATAAATGCTCAGTTTTTTGGAACGTGGAGATATAAAATATCGGGGGATAAAATAGTTTTTCAATTCTATCTTAGTAAAAAACTAACTAAAAAAGGACAAAAATTAGTAGAAAAAGAAGCGATAAAACTAGCTGAATTCCTCCTTAAAAACTACCAAGGCAGCATTTTTGAACAAATTTAAAAGAACCCCCGTCAGAACGGGGGTTCTTTTCTTATAAAAATGGCATTTCTGGAAAATAATCCAAAGGTAATTTGATACTGGTAGTGATATTTGATTTACCCATGTTGCATACTTGAAACTCAGCCTGCAGTGATAGAAGGAACATCGCATCTTCAGTTGTCATTTTGTCTGATTCAGTAAGTAAAGTTATCATATTTTGCATCGCTTTTTTTGCCGCTTTCTCAATAGTGAGATCTGATGCTAAGCAAATTAAATGGTTGTCATGAATAATTGTGGGTGTGGGAGCTGTTCGATTTTTAAGGATTTGAAGTCGTAAAGTGATTTCTGCTGGCGCCTCTGCACTCGTGGTAGTAGTTTTCCCGAAGCCAGCTGTAGCTCGAACATTGCCGATATAAAGCGATGCACCCTGTTTTTCAACTGGTAAAAAGATCGTTGCACCTTCTGTAATCTCGGATGAGTCGAGTAGGCCGTCGTTGTTAGCTGGTGATTTGGAGGTAAGTAAGCCTTCTGTTCGTAGCAATCCGATAGTTTTAGTTATCGGAATATGAATTTCATCTGAATACATAATTCGATTCTCTCTGACTTTGTAGCAACGAGTAAAGTTGCTTGTTAATAAATCATCTGTTATACCAACATTTGGTCCGTTTAGTAAAAATACCTCCGTCCCTAGGAGTTCAATTTTTTCAATCGTTACCGCTAATAAATCTCCACTTCTAGCTTCTTCGATATAGATTGGTCCAGTAGTTGGTGAAAATTGTTTCCAATCTAGGTCCCCGTATTGAAGCTGTTTGTTTTGAATTTGGCCATTGAAGTAGTCTTTTGTTTTTATCTTTACTACAGAGCCATCTTTCACTGTAATTGCAGGTTCCGCCGATTTATCCATCTTAAAAACCGCGCGTTCTGAAGTTACAAAGTTTTTCATCTCTTCCCTTCTCTCTATATTCTATTAGTAGTGACGGGTGAATTATAGCAAAATGAGAAGTAGGAAGTAAATGGATATTCTGTGAACAAAACCGAGTTGCAAACAGTAGAAAGCAATTCTTTATTCCATTTTTTCAACGGTTACATTGGGAAGAGTTTGTATAAAGTGAAATAGTTCGTATTCATCGTTCTTATTCTTTGTTTTTACAACAATATTCACGCGAATAAAAAGACTTTCTCCGATAAGTTCTTTTTCACTTGAGTACGAAACGATTTGTTGTTTGTTTTGTTGGATCTTGTCCGTGACCTTCACTAGATTTTCTTGTTTGTCGGTTGAATAGATAATTGCAGTTGTATGAAAGGCAAATGATTTGAAAACGATACTCAAGAATTCTAATCCGATTAAGGTAAGTAAAGTAGCGGCAATTCCAACCCAGTACATACCTGCACCAATAGCAAGGCCAATGCCAGCTGTGGCCCAAAGTCCGGCTGCTGTTGTTAGACCGCGAACAAATTTCTTTTGAATAATAATCGTACCCGCGCCAATAAAGCCAATCCCGCTTACCACTTGAGCAGCGACACGACTTGGGTCAAACGATACATTTTGCATGGTGGCAATTTCGGAAAAACCATATTGAGAAACAATCATAATTAATGCGCTACCGAGCGAAACAAGAAAATGTGTCCGGAATCCAGCTTCTTTCGCTCTGATTTCTCGGTCAAGTCCAATAATTGCTCCAAGGAGACCCGCAACAACAAGCCGTAAAATAAAATCTACTAACATAGTTATCACATCCTTAACGTTAATATATTCCCTTTGGCATTAAACCAAAACAATCAAAAAGGAAATTTTGCGCCGGATGGATGTTTATACTATAATAAACAATGAATGGTCAAAAAGTGAGGTGTTAAGCGTGGCAGAAAGTTTTGTGAGATTAGAGCACGTTTTTTATAAATATGAGGATACGGAAAAATATGCAGTGAAAGATGTATCTATTTCTGCTCAAAAAGGGGAATGGGTTGCACTTGTTGGTCATAATGGTTCAGGTAAATCTACCATTGCGAAATTACTCAACGGATTGCTTTTTCCAGAAGATGGTTTAATCAAAATCGGACACTTTGTTTTGTCTGAAAAAAATATATGGGACATTAGACGACAAGTAGGAATGGTTTTTCAAAATCCAGATAACCAATTTGTTGGAGCTACAGTGCAAGACGATGTCGCGTTTGGACTTGAGAATCACGGGGTTCCGCACGATACAATGGTGGAACGCGTCGAGTCAGCTTTGAATGAGGTTGGGATGCAAAGTTATGCACTACATGAACCAGCTAGACTTTCTGGTGGGCAAAAACAACGGGTAGCAATTGCTGGGGTTTTGGCGCTGCAACCAGATGTCATTATTTTGGACGAAGCGACTTCTATGCTTGATCCAAGAGGGCGCGCCGAAGTAATGGAAACTATTCGGATTATGCGTGAACAAGAAGACATTACCGTTATTTCGATTACACATGATTTGGATGAAGTTCTTTTTGCGGATCGAGTAATTGTTATGAATAACGGAGAAGTCCACAGTGAAGGCACACCGCAAGAAATTTTCGAGCAAGCAGATGCAATGCGCGAAATTGGCTTAGGTGTTCCATTTATTATTGAATTACAAGAAAAATTAGTTGCAGGTGGCTTTGAAACTGGAAGCACCGTGCTATCGGAAGGAGCATTACTAGATCAATTATGGAAATTAAACTCGAACAACTAGGTTATTGTTATCAAAAAAATAGCCCTTTTGAAAAGCGAGCATTACTTGATGTGAATGTTTCTTTTGATTCTGGTAGCTATTCTGCAATTATTGGTCATACTGGCTCAGGGAAATCAACTTTGCTGCAACACTTAAACGCTCTTTTAATGCCAACAGAAGGTAAAATCACAGTTGGTGATCGAGAAATCGTTGCTGGCGTAAAGCAAAAGAAACTACGTGATTTACGTAAGAAAGTCGGGATTGTGTTCCAATTTCCAGAAGCACAACTTTTTGAAGAAACGGTCGAAAAGGATATTTGTTTTGGACCGATGAACTTTGGAGTTTCCGAGGAAGATGCAAAACTACGCGCTAAAAAAGTGATTTATGAAGTGGGACTGACCGAGGAAATTTTGTCACGTTCGCCGTTTGAACTTTCTGGTGGGCAAATGCGCCGGGTTGCGATTGCTGGTGTTTTAGCGATGGACCCAGAAGTGCTTGTGTTAGATGAGCCAACAGCGGGACTAGATCCTCATGGCCGCGAGGAAATCATGGAAATGTTCTACAATCTTCATAAAGAAAAAGGGCTTACGACAGTACTTGTAACACACAGTATGGAAGATGCTGCTCGTTATGCGGAAAAGATTGTCTTGATGAAAGCTGGGACGGTTCTTCAAATCGGTACGCCACGTGAAGTTTTCGCGAAGCCAGACGAACTGGTTGATCTTGGGTTATCTGTACCGGATGTGGTGAGATTCCAAGGACTTTTTGAGCGCAAATTTGATGTGAAATTAACAAAAACTTGTTTAACCATTGATGAATTAACAACCGAAATGGCGCCTTATTTAGCGAAGGGCGGGGCATAATTATGATGGATAAAATGATTCTCGGACGTTATATTCCGGGAAACTCTTGGTTGCATCGAATTGACCCACGTGCGAAAATCACTGCTGTTATGGCGTTTATCGCGATTGTCTTTTTAGCGAACAATTGGCTGACCTATGCGCTTATGTTTGCGTATGTTTTGTATTTAGTCTTAACTTCGAAAGTGCCATTTTTATTTTTTATTAAAGGGTTACAACCGATTTTCTGGCTTATTTTAATTACGCTATTACTTCAAGTCTTTTTTACAAAAGGCGGGACAGTTTTAGTCGATTTAGGACTTTTACAAATAACGACACTCGGACTGACAAATGGAGCGATGATGTTTTGTCGCTTTGTTCTCATTATTTTTATGACAACACTTTTAACATTAACGACAAGCCCGATTGAACTAACAGACGGACTGGAGAAAATTTTAGCGCCGTTTCGTTTAGTGCATTTACCAGTACATGAACTTGCTTTGATGCTGAGTATTTCTTTGCGCTTTATTCCAACATTGATGGATGAAACGGAGAAAATTTTAAAAGCGCAAAAAGCTCGTGGCGTTGAATTTACGAGTGGAAAATGGAGTGATCGGATTAAAGCGATTATTCCGTTGCTTGTGCCACTTTTTATTAGTGCGTTTAAACGTGCGGAAGATTTAGCGATTGCAATGGAAGCACGCGGTTATCGTGGTGGTAAAGGGAGAACGAGATTCCGTTTACTACGCTGGCGATTTGCAGATACGTTGCTACTGATTTCGTTAGTAGTGTTAAGTGGATTATTATTTTGGTTGCGGAGTTGAAATAAATGACGAGATATAAAGCGATAATTTCTTATGATGGTAGCGGGTTTTATGGCTATCAGGTGCAGCCGAATACACGGACGGTCCAAGCGGAAATTGAAAAAGCACTGACAAAAATGCATAAAGGCAAAACTGTGAGGATTAAAGCATCAGGAAGAACAGATACTGGTGTTCATGCGAAAGGTCAGGTTATTCATTTCGATTCGGAACTTGATATCACTGCCGAAAAATTTCAAAAAGCTTTGCAAGTCATGACTCCGTTCGATATTAGCTTTTTAACAGTGGAAGAAGTACCAGACGATTTCCACGCTAGATTTGGCACAGTTGGAAAAGAATATCGTTATGTGGTAAAGCGGACGAAAATTTTTGATCCTTTTAGTCGGAATTTTGCGCTACATTATCCATATGAACTGGACATTTCAAAAATGAAATTGGCAAGTAAACGCCTGATTGGCGAGCATGATTTTACAAGTTTCTGTTCGGCGAGAACGGAGCGTGATTCTAAAGTCCGAACGCTTTATAGTATTGATTTTTATGAAGAGGACGACGAGACGTTAGTGATTGCTTTTCAAGGGAATGGCTTTTTGTATAATATGGTGCGAATTTTGACGGGAACTTTGCTCGATGCAGGGCAAGATCGAATCTCTCCGGATGATATTAGTGAGGCTTTATTAGCACGTGACCGGCAAAAATTAATTAGTAAAACTGCGCCGCCACAAGGGTTATATTTATGGCGAGTGGACTATGAATAAAAATTGGATGTTTTTTTGCAGAACGCATTGACTTTTTGCTCCAAAAACTGTATTATGGACTATGGTATTGTTTGCCCCACAATAAGCCCCGGAAGGTTGTTGTGTTTAAACAATAAAAATATAGAATAGCATTTCGGGAATTAGGAACAGTTTTCGGGAGCTAATTTGTTTCAATTTATTTAGGAGGGTAATTCATGCGTACAACTTATATGGCGAAACCCGGCGAAGTAGAACGTAAATGGTACGTTATCGACGCTACTGGTGTTTCTTTAGGACGTTTATCCAGTGAAGTTGCTTCAATTCTTCGCGGAAAAAACAAACCACAATTTACTCCACATATCGACACTGGAGACTTTGTAATCATCATCAACGCTGGTAAGATTGGTCTTACTGGTAAAAAAGCTACTGACAAAATTTACTACCGTCACTCTCAATATCCAGGCGGTTTGAAATCTCGTACTGCAGGCGAAATGCGTACAAACAATCCTGAGAAATTATTAGAACTATCTATCAAAGGTATGCTTCCAAAAAATTCTCTTGGACGTCAATTATTCAAAAAATTACACGTATATGGTGGAGCTGAGCACGAACACGCAGCTCAACAACCAGAAGTATACGAATTACGCGGTTAATTAATAAAGGAGGAATACTAAGTGGCTCAAGTACAATATTACGGAACTGGTCGTCGTAAAAGCTCTGTAGCTCGCGTACGTTTAGTACCAGGCGACGGCAAAATCGTTATTAACAATAGAGACTGGGAAGATTACATCCCATTTGCAGCTCTTCGTGAAGTTATCAAACAACCTTTAGTAGCTACAGAAACTTTAGGTAACTATGATGTACTAGTAAACGTTCACGGTGGTGGTTACACTGGTCAAGCCGGTGCTATCCGTCATGGTGTAGCTCGTGCACTATTACAAGTGGCTCCTGAGTACCGCCCAGCACTTAAATCTGCTGGCCTACTTACTCGTGACCCACGTATGAAAGAACGTAAAAAATACGGACTTAAAGGCGCGCGTCGTGCACCTCAGTTCTCAAAACGTTAATATGTCGTTTCAAAGCACCAGCTTTTGCTGGTGCTTTTTTTGTTTAGTTGAGTTAAATAAAAAACAAAAAAGCCCTTAAGGACTTTTTTGTAATAGTATATTTTTAATTAAAAGTTGTATAACTTAAAGGTTTTTTCTAGTCACATTGCTTGTGTAACATAAACCGCAATAACATAACCTTCATCGTTTAACATATAATCTACTGTATATGTTTTATTTATAGATGGAGATTCATAAACAAAGGATTCATCAGAAACAGTTTGTATAAGAGTGGCATCGGATTCCATATAACCTCTTGCTAATTCTGTTAAATGATTTTTATCTAAATCTTTTCGAATTGTACTTTCATCGCCTAATTGTATAAGCACTTGAAAAATTTCATCGTTTTCTACTGTAGAATAGAGTACATCAAGTTCTTCATCTTTATAAAATGCATCTCCCTCTTTTGTTAAAGTATCTTTGCTGGCTAAAGTGCCATATACAGTATCATCGGAAGGCGTGTTTTCATCAGTCGTTGCAGCTTTTGCAGCGGCTGCTTCTTCTTCTTGTTTTGCTTTTTCCTCCGCTTCTTTACGTTCCTTTTCAGCTTTCGCGGCTTCTTCTTTTTGTATTGTCTCTTGTTTTGCCATGTTGTCGTTATATGATTTTGAATTGTTAGTAATAGTTATAGTGTACTTTTCATCTTTATAATTTTTTCTGACCGCTAGAAGTTTGACATCAACTTCTGCAACATTATCGTTAGTTAAACTGTAAGTATAAGTAAATCTCCCGCTGTCATCTTTTTTTACGGCTTTACCATCAATGGTTAATTTGGATTTAGGATCTACAGTTCCCTCTATAGTTGCTTCACCATTTTCATCGGTTGGTAAAATAGGGTCGTCAACGGTAAGTTCAATTTCTTTCGTACTTTTCTCCCCACTTTCTTCATTGTCTTCAGAACTCCCACATGCTACTGTCAAAAAACTGAAAAACATTAAAATACTTACCAACAATAAACCTCTTTTTTTCATCTTCTCCGGCTCCTTTTGTGATTAGATATAAATATACAGAACAGCTATTATAACATGAATAACCTTGCTTTTTTTAAAATGTGCCATATATGATCATTTGTTAATTCAATCATTTTTATTTTGTGCGCATTACTTTCCATAACAGCATGCTCAAACACCGAAAACCAAACACAAGCCACCGAAGCTACCGGCGCAATAGAACAAGTAGAAACGGATGCAATTCTAATTAATAATTTCAAAGAAAAAAAGGATAAGTATAATCCGGAAACCGCAATACGCTTTGACATCGTAGATAAATATTACGACGAAACGGGAAATAAAATAACCGACCTAAACAAAAACGATGACGTAAAAATCATTTTAACTAACGACTTCCAAATCCAAGAAACCAATCCAGCCCAAATAGACCCAAAATACATACAAAAAATCATCCTGCTAAACAAATAAAACTCTCTCGCCCACAGAGAGTTTTTTCTTTTCTCAAAAAAATAAACTCAAATTCCTTGCCTTGGTGTGAACTCCAGGGTTTATAATTCTATATGTAAAGAACGAAACGAGGTGATGGAGGATGAATATCAAACAAGCGGCTGATATGTTTGGTTTAACAGTAGATACGTTGCGTTATTATGAGCGGGTCGGTGTTATTCCGCCAGTCCATCGTAACGAAAGTGGTTACCGGGACTATAAAACGAGTGACTTGAACTGGGTTTATCTCGTGAAGAATTTACGGAATGCGGGATTATCGGTAGAATCGTTAATTGAGTTTGCGACACTTGCGCAGCTCAGAGAGACGCAAAATGTCGAAGCGGCGCAAAAACAAGTACTGGTTGACCAACTAAAAGAATTAGACGAAAAATTAGCCGAGATGAAGAAGGTCAGAGAACTACTCGTGTACAAAATCGATTCGTACGATAGTCACATTGCGCAGTTTAAAGCTGGCGAATTAAATGCAGATAATGTAGAAAAATTATGGGAACGGGACAAATTTTAAAGATAAGAGGAGGATTTTCAAATGAAAACAGTGAAATTAAACAATGGTGTAGAAGTACCTATTTTAGGATTTGGGACATATCAAATTACAGATGCTGCTGAAGCGGAACAAGCAGTAAAAGATGCGATTAAAACGGGCTATCGTCACATTGATACGGCGCAAAGTTATATGAATGAAGAAGCTGTAGGTCGCGGAATTGTGGCATCCGGCGTCGATCGCAAAGAACTATTCATTACGACAAAAATATGGGTGGAAAATGTAAGTTATAAAGGTGTTATGAGCTCATTTGACCGGTCGTTAAAACGTTTAGGGTTGGATTACATTGATTTGCTGCTAATTCATCAACCTTTCAACGATGTATACGGGGCATGGATAGCGATGGAGGAATTACAAGCATCAGGAAAAATTAGAGCAATTGGCGTATCGAATTTTAGCCCGGATCGCGTAATTGACCTAGCTGCGTTCAATGAAGTAACTCCGCAAGTCAACCAAATTGAAGTTAATCCTTTCCAACAACAGGCAGCGAATCTAGCTGTTTTAAGAAAAGAAGGGGTTGCAATAGAAGCATGGGCACCGTTTGCGGAAGGGAAAAATGATATTTTTAATAACCCAGTTTTAACGAAAATTGGTGCGAAATATGGAAAATCGGCCGCTCAAGTAATTTTGCGTTGGCTAGTAGAGCAAGATATTATCGTCTTAGCTAAATCTGTAAAACCAGAAAGAATGGCGCAAAATCTGGCTATATTTGATTTTGAATTGACGGAGGCAGATAAGGGAGAAATTGCCAGCCTAGATCAAGGGGAAAGCCAGTTCTTCTCACATGCGGATCCAGAAATGGTGAAATGGATGGCTAGTCGCAAACTGAATGTATAAACGAAAAAAGGTTCTGCGTAAATGCAGAACCTTTTTTTATTTAACTATTGATGTCGATAGCTTTAATCCATCCTAGTGAATTTTGTCTGTCTTTAAGATGCAACCAATCTTCACCAAGAATGGTTGCTGTTTTATCCACTGCTAATAATTTTCCATAATAGAAGCCCACTGCTTTTGGGTTAGTACTTGTTGATTCTACAGGTTTGTTATAAAGTTTTGCTGTTGGGTCTTTCACGTAAGCGACTTGTTTTACTGGTTCTTCTTTAGCGGGAGTATAAAATACATTTAAGTCTTTTTCGCTAGCCCATCCAACAAGTTTTCCATCTACTTTAAACTGATACCAAAGTGTATTTCCGGCTTTAGCTCGAGTCACTAGTTCTAGTTTTTCGTTATCATAATCTGCAAGTGGTGCTAATTTTTCTGCGTTTTTTGTGTTGAATGGTGCAGTCCATACGTTATCAGTTGCAGATTTACTTACTAGAGCATAGCCATCGTAAGAAGTTTGTTCTGTGATGCGATCATAAAGGCGATCATTCAATTTATCTGCGCGAACCCAGCCGATTACTTTCTCGCCTTCTGAAATTCGGAACCAAGCATAGCCGCCGCGAGTGATTTTTTTATCTACTTCAAGGGCTTTTCTATCGTATTTTGCGATAGTTCCATTATCGAATTGTTTTTCAGGGCTTGGTAGACGATATACATGTGCGCTTAAATCATCTACATATTTGGTTAAATGAACATTTTCATCTTCTTTTTGATGATAGCTGATTTTTAAGGCATTACTATTTATCCAACCAATATCTTTGTTGTTCTCGCGAATAAAGTACCATAGACCTTTTTCTGTTTTAGCTTCCCAGGAAATTTCTAAGTTACGCCCTAAGTAATTTTCGAGGGTCCCGATTTTATTAGCATTTTCTGTATTGTACGGTGCCGACCAAATAACCTCTTGTTCTTTATTTTCAGCTACTGTTCCAATTGCTGCTAAGGATTGATTAGACTCGATTTTATCGTAAATGACATCGTATTTATCTAAGTTGTAACGTTCAATAATTGCTACTAGTTTAGAAACGTAATCTGGATCAGTCGCATAACCACCGTCTTTAATAGCTTGCAGTGCTTTGCGGTAGTTCGTTTCACCGACAGCGTCTTGATAGCGCGCATTTTCAGTAATCAAAGCTGTGTGGTCTTCAATGGATTCTTTCCAACTAGGGTAAACGCGGAAATTAGCGGTGGTTGAGCCGGATGCTTCCATTGTCCCCATGGAGACAGACTTACCTTTATACGTTCCTTTAATTCCGAATAAGTTATTAGAGTTCTGGCTTAGACCACTTTCACCCCAATTTGATTCTAAAATTGCTTGAGCGAGCGTTACACTTGTAAGCAATTTACCATCGCGATATCCATCCTGAGCCGCTGGTAAAATTTCATCAATGAAAGCTTGTTGTGAAGTAGTCAGATTAACTTGAGCTGTTCTGCTACCTCCTGTTTCTGCTCCAACATTTATGGAAACTACCAAAAATGCCACAATTAGCAGAATTATCCCTGGTTTTATAAACTTTCTATCCAAATTTCAATGCACTCCTTTTTATATATCTGCAACTATATTATCAAAAAATGCCAAAAAATTTCTATTACATTTCTATGACGAAAAACAATAACTACGCCAAACCTATTGGGACGTAAGGACTAAAGCTGGAAATGTTAAATATGTAAAATTTGTGAAATTTTCTTCAACAAACTTTTGTACCGAAAAGACAAGCAATATGTGAAATAATAAAACGGTCATGCTATAATAATCAGTATGTCAGCGCATTCATTTTTGGAGGTTTTTATATATGTTAAACGAACAACAAATTACTAGATTGCTATATAGATTGCAAGATCCTGTTTTAGAGGCAAGCTTAGAAGAAACAGAAGGTGTTTTAGAAGTGCAAGTGCTTGAAGAAACAGCAAACATCAAAATCGCATTAGCTGATCCAGCAGTAGAAACGGATCATTTTGTTCATAATATAGAAGAACTTCTCACCCAATTCGGCGTAAATGAAATAAATATTGAGCTAGAATACCTACCCGCAGCAGTTATTGACCGCATTTTCCAAGCAAGAGATAACATACTCTCAGAAGCTAGTGAAACGAAATTCTTAGCAATAGCGAGTGGTAAAGGTGGCGTCGGGAAATCAACTGTCTCTGCGAATCTTGCAATCGCCTTAGCACAACAAGGCAAAAAAGTAGGATTATTAGACGCGGATATATATGGATTCAGTATTCCTGTACTGCTAGGAACAACCGAATCCCCCCGCAAAGAAAATGGCCAAATCATCCCAGTCGAAACACACGGCATTCAAATGATTTCTATGGATTTTTTTGTGGAACAAGGAGAACCAGTTATCTGGCGCGGACCAATGCTAGGGAAAATGATTAAAATGTTTTTAGAAGAAGTAAGATGGGGAAAACTAGACTATTTACTTATCGATTTACCACCTGGAACTGGAGATGTTGCGCTAGATATCCATACGCTTATCCCGAAATGCAATGAACTTATTGTTACAACACCACATTATGCAGCCGCGTCAGTCGCATCTCGAGCAGGATATATGGCAGCAAAAAACAATCACAAAATCATCGGTGTAATCGAAAATATGTCTTATCTTACTTTAGCTGATGGACAAGTATTAAAAGTATTCGGACAAGGCGGCGGCGAAAAAGTTGCTGCAGACTTAGAAACACAACTTTTAATTCAACTGCCAATAGAACAACCAGAACCAAATGGAAATGGCTATGTATCAGCCCTTTTCAACTCTTCAAGCACTTCAGGAAAAGCATATAAAACCCTAGCAGAGAAAATAATTCCATATTTATCATAAAAACTTTGTAAAAAGTATTGACGAAAGGCAAAAATCTTGGTATATTTATAAACGTTGCTGATGCGGACAAAACGCTTTCGCAACAAAAGAAATTGACCTTTGAAAACTGAACAAAGAAGAAGACGAAAAGCAATGAGACGTAAAGTCTCACTGGTAATCGCAGGGCAGAAAACAGAAAGCTGTTTTCAACAAAACAAACTAGTAATTTAATTGCTAGCGAAGTCAATTTGACGCAAGGAATCTTATTCACGGTGTTGAATAAGTATTCAAATTCAATTTATATTTTAAAGAGAGTTTGATCCTGGCTCAGGACGAACGCTGGCGGCGTGCCTAATACATGCAAGTCGAACGAACGGAGGAAGAGCTTGCTCTTCCAATGTTAGTGGCGGACGGGTGAGTAACACGTGGGCAACCTGCCTGTAAGTTGGGGATAACTCCGGGAAACCGGGGCTAATACCGAATGATAAAGTGTGGCGCATGCCACGCTTTTGAAAGATGGTTTCGGCTATCGCTTACAGATGGGCCCGCGGTGCATTAGCTAGTTGGTAGGGTAATGGCCTACCAAGGCAACGATGCATAGCCGACCTGAGAGGGTGATCGGCCACACTGGGACTGAGACACGGCCCAGACTCCTACGGGAGGCAGCAGTAGGGAATCTTCCGCAATGGACGAAAGTCTGACGGAGCAACGCCGCGTGTATGAAGAAGGTTTTCGGATCGTAAAGTACTGTTGTTAGAGAAGAACAAGGATAAGAGTAACTGCTTGTCCCTTGACGGTATCTAACCAGAAAGCCACGGCTAACTACGTGCCAGCAGCCGCGGTAATACGTAGGTGGCAAGCGTTGTCCGGATTTATTGGGCGTAAAGCGCGCGCAGGCGGTCTTTTAAGTCTGATGTGAAAGCCCCCGGCTTAACCGGGGAGGGTCATTGGAAACTGGAAGACTGGAGTGCAGAAGAGGAGAGTGGAATTCCACGTGTAGCGGTGAAATGCGTAGATATGTGGAGGAACACCAGTGGCGAAGGCGACTCTCTGGTCTGTAACTGACGCTGAGGCGCGAAAGCGTGGGGAGCAAACAGGATTAGATACCCTGGTAGTCCACGCCGTAAACGATGAGTGCTAAGTGTTAGGGGGTTTCCGCCCCTTAGTGCTGCAGCTAACGCATTAAGCACTCCGCCTGGGGAGTACGACCGCAAGGTTGAAACTCAAAGGAATTGACGGGGGCCCGCACAAGCGGTGGAGCATGTGGTTTAATTCGAAGCAACGCGAAGAACCTTACCAGGTCTTGACATCCTTTGACCACTCTGGAGACAGAGCTTTCCCTTCGGGGACAAAGTGACAGGTGGTGCATGGTTGTCGTCAGCTCGTGTCGTGAGATGTTGGGTTAAGTCCCGCAACGAGCGCAACCCTTGATTTTAGTTGCCAGCATTTAGTTGGGCACTCTAAAGTGACTGCCGGTGCAAGCCGGAGGAAGGTGGGGATGACGTCACATCATCATGCCCCTTATGACCTGGGCTACACACGTGCTACAATGGATAGTACAAAGGGTCGCGAAGCCGCGAGGTGGAGCTAATCCCATAAAACTATTCTCAGTTCGGATTGTAGGCTGCAACTCGCCTACATGAAGCCGGAATCGCTAGTAATCGTGGATCAGCATGCCACGGTGAATACGTTCCCGGGCCTTGTACACACCGCCCGTCACACCACGAGAGTTTGTAACACCCGAAGTCGGTAGGGTAACCTTTATGGAGCCAGCCGCCGAAGGTGGGACAGATAATTGGGGTGAAGTCGTAACAAGGTAGCCGTATCGGAAGGTGCGGCTGGATCACCTCCTTTCTAAGGAAAAGGAAACCTGTGAGTTTTCGTTCTTCTCTATTTGTTCAGTTTTGAGAGGTTACTCTCTTTTATGTCAGATAAAGTATGCAAGGCACTATGCTTGAAGCATCGCGCCACTACATTTTTGACGGGCCTATAGCTCAGCTGGTTAGAGCGCACGCCTGATAAGCGTGAGGTCGATGGTTCGAGTCCATTTAGGCCCACTTTTTCTTTCTGACATAAGAAATACAAATAATCATACCCTTTTACGGGGCCTTAGCTCAGCTGGGAGAGCGCCTGCTTTGCACGCAGGAGGTCAGCGGTTCGATCCCGCTAGGCTCCACCAAAATTGTTCTTTGAAAACTAGATAAGAAAGTTAGTAAAGTTAGCATAGATAATTTATTATTTATGACACAAGTAACCGAGAATCATCTGAAAGTGAATCTTTCATCTGATTGGAAGTATCATCGCTGATACGGAAAATCAGAAAAACAACCTTTACTTCGTAGAAGTAAATTGGTTAAGTTAGAAAGGGCGCACGGTGGATGCCTTGGCACTAGGAGCCGAAGAAGGACGGGACTAACACCGATATGCTTTGGGGAGCTGTACGTAAGCGTTGATCCAGAGATTTCCGAATGGGGGAACCCACTATCTTTAGTCGGATAGTATCCTTACGTGAATACATAGCGTGAGGAAGGCAGACCCAGGGAACTGAAACATCTAAGTACCTGGAGGAAGAGAAAGAAAAATCGATTTCCTGAGTAGCGGCGAGCGAAACGGAAAGAGCCCAAACCAAGAAGCTTGCTTCTTGGGGTTGTAGGACACTCTATACGGAGTTACAAAAGAAAGTTATAAATGAAGCGGTCTGGAAAGGCCCGCCAAAGACGGTAACAGCCCGGTAGTTGAAATGGCTTTCCCTCCAGAGTGGATCCTGAGTACGGCGGAACACGTGAAATTCCGTCGGAATCCGGGAGGACCATCTCCCAAGGCTAAATACTCCCTAGTGACCGATAGTGAACCAGTACCGTGAGGGAAAGGTGAAAAGCACCCCGGAAGGGGAGTGAAACAGTTCCTGAAACCGTGTGCCTACAAGTAGTTAGAGCCCGTTAATGGGTGATAGCGTGCCTTTTGTAGAATGAACCGGCGAGTTACGATTTGTTGCAAGGTTAAGCGGAAAAAGCGGAGCCGTAGCGAAAGCGAGTCTGAATAGGGCGCATAAGTAACAGGTCGTAGACCCGAAACCAGGTGATCTACCCATGTCCAGGATGAAGGTAAGGTAATACTTACTGGAGGTCCGAACCCACGCACGTTGAAAAGTGCGGGGATGAGGTGTGGGTAGCGGAGAAATTCCAATCGAACTTGGAGATAGCTGGTTCTCTCCGAAATAGCTTTAGGGCTAGCCTCGAGGTAAAGAGTCATGGAGGTAGAGCACTGTTTGGACTAGGGGCCCTTCTCGGGTTACCGAATTCAGATAAACTCCGAATGCCATGTACTTATACTCGGGAGTCAGACTGCGAGTGATAAGATCCGTAGTCGAAAGGGAAACAGCCCAGACCACCAGTTAAGGTCCCCAAATATATGTTAAGTGGAAAAGGATGTGGGGTTGCTTAGACAACCAGGATGTTGGCTTAGAAGCAGCCACCATTGAAAGAGTGCGTAATAGCTCACTGGTCGAGTGACCCCGCGCCGAAAATGTACCGGGGCTAAACATATTACCGAAACTGTGGATGAACCTCTTTAGAGGTTCGTGGTAGGAGAGCGTTCTAAGGGCGGTGAAGTCAGACCGGAAGGACTGGTGGAGCGCTTAGAAGTGAGAATGCCGGTATGAGTAGCGAAAGAAGGGTGAGAATCCCTTCCACCGAATATCTAAGGTTTCCTGAGGAAGGCTCGTCCGCTCAGGGTTAGTCGGGACCTAAGCCGAGGCCGATAGGCGTAGGCGATGGACAACAGGTAGAGATTCCTGTACCAGTGCTAATTGTTTAACCGATGGGGTGACACAGAAGGATAGGGAATCGCACGAATGGAAATGTGCGTCCAAGCAGTGAGTGTGAGAAGTAGGCAAATCCGCTTCTCGCGAAGCATGAGCTGTGATGGGGAAGGAAATTAAGTACGGAAGTTCCTGATTTCACGCTGTCAAGAAAAGCCTCTAGGAAGAGTAGTACTGCCCGTACCGCAAACCGACACAGGTAGATGAGGAGAGAATCCTAAGGTGAGCGAGAGAACTCTCGTTAAGGAACTCGGCAAAATGACCCCGTAACTTCGGGAGAAGGGGTGCTCTATTAGGGTGCAAGCCCGAGAGAGCCGCAGTGAATAGGCCCAGGCGACTGTTTAGCAAAAACACAGGTCTCTGCAAAACCGTAAGGTGACGTATAGGGGCTGACGCCTGCCCGGTGCTGGAAGGTTAAGAGGAGTGCTTAGCTTCGGCGAAGGTACGAATTGAAGCCCCAGTAAACGGCGGCCGTAACTATAACGGTCCTAAGGTAGCGAAATTCCTTGTCGGGTAAGTTCCGACCCGCACGAAAGGCGCAACGATCTGGGCACTGTCTCAACGAGAGACTCGGTGAAATTATAGTACCTGTGAAGATGCAGGTTACCCGCGACAGGACGGAAAGACCCCGTGGAGCTTTACTGCAACCTGATATGGAATGTTTGTACCGCTTGTACAGGATAGGTAGGAGCCGAAGAGACGTGTGCGCTAGCATACGAGGAGGCAATGGTGGGATACTACCCTGGCTGTATGACCATTCTAACCCGCCACGCTTAGCGCGTGGGGAGACAGTGTCAGGTGGGCAGTTTGACTGGGGCGGTCGCCTCCTAAAGAGTAACGGAGGCGCCCAAAGGTTCCCTCAGAATGGATGGAAATCATTCGCAGAGTGTAAAGGCACAAGGGAGCTTGACTGCGAGACTGACAAGTCGAGCAGGGACGAAAGTCGGGCTTAGTGATCCGGTGGTTCCGCATGGAAGGGCCATCGCTCAACGGATAAAAGCTACCCCGGGGATAACAGGCTTATCTCCCCCAAGAGTCCACATCGACGGGGAGGTTTGGCACCTCGATGTCGGCTCGTCGCATCCTGGGGCTGTAGTCGGTCCCAAGGGTTGGGCTGTTCGCCCATTAAAGCGGCACGCGAGCTGGGTTCAGAACGTCGTGAGACAGTTCGGTCCCTATCCGTCGCGGGCGCAGGAAATTTGAGAGGAGCTGTCCTTAGTACGAGAGGACCGGGATGGACACACCGCTGGTGTACCAGTTGTTCCGCCAGGAGCATCGCTGGGTAGCTATGTGTGGCAGGGATAAACGCTGAAAGCATCTAAGCGTGAAGCCCCCCTCAAGATGAGATTTCCCATTTCTTCGGAAAGTAAGATCCCTGAAAGATGATCAGGTAGATAGGTTTGGGGTGGAAGTGTAGCGATACATGGAGCGGACAAATACTAATCGATCGAGGACTTAACCAAAAAATGAAACGAAGTTACCTAACTGAACCCTTTCTTCTCTAGTTTTGAGAGAGCAATCTTTCAACAACTTAAATATTGTCTGGTAGTTATGGCGAGAAGGTCACACCCGTTCCCATCCCGAACACGGTAGTTAAGCTTCTCTGCGCCAATGGTAGTTGGGGGCTTCCCCCTGCGAGAGTAGGTCGCTGCCGGGCAATTTATTATTCCACAGTAGCTCAGTTGGTAGAGCAATCGGCTGTTAACCGATCGGTCGCAGGTTCGAGTCCTGCCTGTGGAGCCATTTTTTTATTTGAAAGGCTTTGCTGCCGCTTTAGCTCAGTTGGTAGAGCACTTCCATGGTAAGGAAGGGGTCGTCGGTTCAAATCCGACAAGTGGCTTAAATAATATATGGATAATTTGTATGTTTCGCTAGTATGCGAGGCTTTTTTTATTGTTTAAAAGAATAATGATATTTATTATGGATATCTTGAATAGGTAGTATAAATCGATTATACTATGGGTATAATAACAGAACGGGTGGGGTGTTTTTTTGAAGGAGAAGAAGCAGCGGATTATTAAGTCGGCTAAAGAGGTGTTTCAAAAACAAGGGTATTTGAAGACGTCTGTACAAGATATGGTTGATGCAGCTGGGATTTCTAAAGGGACTTTTTATAATTATTTTACTTCGAAAGAGGAACTGGCAATTGTGATTTTTAAGCAGGAGTATTCTGTATTGCATCAGCGTTTGGAGTATACGATGGGGCTAGATGGGACGAAGAAGGATAATTTTACGGAGTGCTTGAAAATTATTATTCATTTTTATACGGAAAATGGGGAGATCTTGAATATTACGTTTTCTCAGACGATGATTGATGATGATTTTAATGCGTTCTTGCAGAATGTGCGACTTAAGAATATGGAATGGGTTAAAAATCAGTTGTTAGAGGTTTATGGGAAGGAAACGGAGCCTTATATAAATGATATTACGATGTTGCTTAGCGGGATGGCGGCAATGTATGTCTTTGCTAGTGGTAGCAAGAATGTTGATTCAGGATTGATTGAGCGGGCTATTCCTTATGTGGTGAGAAGGCTTGATGCACTTGTGAAGGATATTTTGGAGAGCGGAGAGATTGTGTTTACGGAAGCGGACACAGAAAATCTGGTGCCGGATCAAACTATGATTAGAAAGAAAAGACTAGCTAAACTGCGGGGCGCGCTGGAGGAGTTAAATGTCGGGATTGAAAATGCGGATATTGATGACTCGGATAAATGGCAGTATAAGGAATCCATGAACGCGCTTGTTGGGGAGATTAACAATAATGAGGCGCCTAGAGATTTCATGGTTCAAGGAACATTGTTGTATCTTAAACAACATGTACCAGCAAGTTTGACCAAAGAGGTAAATAAATTAGAAGCTTGTGTGAACGGGCTTTTATAATAATTAGACTGACCAGTCACTTTTTGTTGACTTGTTGGTCTTTTTTTATTATACTTCTATTATTCATCTGGAAATTTCCACATGGGAAGGGGTATTAATTTTGAATAGTACAGCAGTAGAACGGCCCGTTGATGTTAACGGGAAATCTTATAGTAGAAGTTTATTAGTAGTTACAATGATTATTGGGGCGTTTGTGGCGATCTTGAATCAGACGTTACTAGCGACGGCACTGCCGATGATTATGGATGATTTGCATATTACAGCAGCAACAGGGCAATGGTTGACGACGGCTTTCTTGCTAACAAATGGGATTATGATTCCGATTACGGCACTTTTAATTGAAAAAATTAGTTCAAAAACTTTATTTATTACAGCGATGACTGTATTTACAATTGGTACCATTATTGCGTCAGTGGCGGGTTCTTTCCCGGTACTACTTACTGGTCGTATCGTTCAAGCAGCTGGTGCGGGGATTATGATGCCGTTGCTTCAAACAATCTTCTTGCTGATTTTCCCTCGTGAAAAACGTGGGGCAGCGATGGGGCTGATGGGACTTGTTATTGCGTTTGCTCCAGCAATTGGGCCAACTTTGTCTGGTTGGATTGTGGATTCATATGATTGGCGCGTATTATTCCTTATTTTAATTCCAATCGCGGTTATCGATATAATTCTAGCGTTCTTTGGAATGAAAAAAGTAGTAAAATTAACTGATACAAAAATCGATTTTCTTTCCATTGTAATGTCTTCAATTGGTTTTGGTTCACTCCTTTATGGATTTAGTTCAGCAGGTAATGATGGTTGGGGAGATGCAACGGTTATCACGATGTTGATTGTTGGTGTCGTTGTTATTGCATTATTTGTTTGGCGCCAACTAGTTATTGATAATCCAATGCTTGAACTACATGTGTTTAAATATCCAGTATTTTCATTGTCTGTTATTCTTGGTTCGATTGTAACGATGGCAATGATTGGTGCGGAAATTGTATTGCCTTTATATATTCAAACAATTCGCGGGGAGTCGGCGCTTCAATCAGGTCTGTTATTACTTCCGGGTGCGATTATTATGGGGATAATGAGTCCAATTACGGGTATTATTTTCGATAAAATTGGGGCGAAATGGTTGACGATTACCGGGGTTACCATTTTGACTATCGGTACAATTCCATTTATGTTCTTAACGATGGATACGCCGCTTTGGTATATTGTTGTATTTTATGCTGTGAGGTTCTTCGGGATTTCAATGGCGATGATGCCAGTTTCGACAGCGGGTATGAATGCACTTCCTAACCATTTGATTAACCACGGTTCGGCGGTAAATAATACGATTCGACAAATTGCTGGTTCGATTGGGACGGCGGTACTTATTACAGTGCTAACGAATGTAACGAAAGATAATATGCCAGGTAAAGCGCTTATGGCAACGGATCCGGCTAGTTTTGCTCAAAAAGCGCAAGATGCTAGCTTGGACGGAATGCGTGCGGCGTTTATGGTTGCAGCGATTTTTGCGGCTATTGGGATGATCTTAAGTTTATTCCTGAAAACCAAAAAACAAGAGCCAATCGTCAAAGAATATACGAAATAAAAAAATGAAACAGGGTCAAACTTCCAATTTGGATGTTTGACCCTGTTTTTTATACTTTTTTAAGGGTGACTTTCCAGCTGGTGCCGGTGCCGACTGAATAAGCGTCTACGAAGGACCCTTGATTGATACCTAGTCCGAGGTTGTCGAGTGAATTGACGTAGATGAGCGCTTCGCCAATCCGTAAGTCGGCAAATGAGCGGCTATAAGTAACGAAATTCTTATAAACTACTCGGTCGTGGTGTTTGATGAGGACTTCGATGGAATCGCCATAGTTAGCACCTAGCTGCAAGAAATCAGTTCGGCGAATATTTGTCCAAAGATTACCGAATGGACGGTCAATAATATCAATTGTGCCAAAAGCTTGCTCGCCTTCTAAGTAGGAGTCACTTAGACTTAGAGAAACAATGGAGTCTGGGGTAGCTGATGGACCGATATCTTCAAAATTAATCACGCCGGCTGCGAGCCTAGCCGCGGTATAAGCGAAAATATCTCGACCGTGAAATGTATGGGATGCACCTGATTTTGGTAGGCGATTTTTTTCTTCATCTATCAGTCGAACTTCTTTAATCGTTCCGTAATGCGCGATATGGGTTAAGGTTCCGTTGTCTGGTGTAATAATATAATGACCATCTTCTGTTAAAACGACGACACTTCGGCGCTTCGAACCAACTCCAGGATCAACAATCGAAACAAAAATGGTATCTTCGGGCCAATAAGTAACCGTTTGAAGTAAACGATACGATGCTTCCCAAATATTAAATTGAGGAATTTGATGCGTTAAATCGTATATTTGTAAATCTTTGCTAACGCTATTAATCACGCCGTACATGGCGCTAACTGCACCATCACTAATACCAAAATCAGATTGTAAAACAAGTAGTTGTTTTGTCATTTTGAAATCCTCCATTTCGAGCAATTTAGGGTAAAATAAAACTCGCCCTTATCCAAAAAAATATCTTGGAATAAGGGCGAGAAAATTTCACGCGGTACCACCTTAATTTATTTCCAGCTTGCACTGAAAACCTCAAATAAGCATTTACATAAAATACTTAGGGTGCTTGATAACGGACACCAAACCCGTTGTTGCTTACTTATTTTCAGCGACAAAACTCAGAGGCCATTTTCGGACGTTGTTTTTTGTTCCTTTTCAGCAGTGGGAACTCTCTTTTCGAAAAAACGGGCGTCGTACTTTTCTCGTCGTAGCTTTGTAATAAAGAATACAGAAAAGTTGGATAAGTGTCAATAAATTCGTTAGCCTTGTGAGAGAAATCGCATAGTAGCAGTGTTTGAGAACGATTATCAATTGCCGTATTACTGTGATTTTTAAGTAAGAACTGTTATAATATAAGCGGAAATTGTAAACGCTTTCTCTATATAGGAGGTAATGTGATGGGCGCAAAAGTATCGGTGCAAATTAATGGCGTGGCGCGGGATGTGGTGGAAGGAACGCGAATACTGGACTATTTAAATGCAGAAGGAATACAGCATCCGCATATTTGTTATAGTGAGCAAATTGGACCAATTCAATCTTGTGATACGTGTATGTGCGAGGTTGATGGGGAACTTATGCGGGCGTGCAGCACGAATCTGACAGACGGGATGGAAATTAAAACTAATTCTGAATTAGCGAAAGATGCGCAATTAGAAGCGATGGACAGGATTTTGGAAAATCATTTACTGTATTGTACGGTTTGTGATAACAATAACGGTAATTGCAAAGTACATAATACGACGGAACTGCTTGGTGTGGAAAAACAAGAACGTCCTTACCGCGAAAAGGGCTATTTGAATGATTTTTCGCATCCGTTTTATCGTTATGATCCGGATCAATGTATTCTTTGTGGGCGCTGTGTGGAGGCGTGTCAGCAAGTACAAGTGAATGAAACACTTTCGATTGATTGGGAACGTAGTCAGCCAAGGGTTATTTGGGATGATGATCGTCCAGCGAATTTATCGTCCTGTGTTTCTTGTGGGCTGTGTGCGACGGTGTGTCCTTGTAACGCGTTGATGGAAAAATCAATGCTTGGCCAAGCTGGCTTTATGACTGGCTTAGACGAAGATATGCTAGAACCGATGATTGATATGGTGAAAAAAGTCGAGCCGAATTATCAAACCGTCTTTGCTGTGTCGGAAATGGAAGCAGCGATGCGGGAAACGCGGACGAAGAAAACGAAGACAGTTTGTACTTTCTGCGGGGTTGGTTGTACGTTTGAGGTGTGGACGAAGGATCGCAAAATTTTGAAAGTCGAGCCAACCGGAGAAGGTCCTGTGAACAAATTTGCTACGTGTGTGAAAGGGAAATTTGGTTGGGATTTTGTCAATAGTGAGAAACGGATTACGACGCCGCTCATTCGCGAGGGTAATGAATTTGTGCCGGCGAGCTGGGAAGATGCGATTCATCTAGTTGCGACCAAACTGCGAGAAATTCAGGCTAAATATGGAAATGATTCTATTGGATTTATTAGTTCTTCTAAAACAACCAATGAAGAGAACTATTTGATGCAAAAATTGGCGCGGCAGGTTTTTGAAACGAATAATATTGATAATTGTTCACGTTATTGTCAGGCGCCTGCTTCGGATGGGCTGACTCGGACAGTTGGGATTGGTGCAGATTCAGGGACAGTGGAAGATATTGAAACGGCCGGACTTGTCATTATTGTTGGCGCATCACCAGCCGATGGTCATCCAGTCCTTGCTAGCAGAATCAAGCGAGCTCAGAAGACACGCGGTCAAAAGCTGATTGTTTCTGATTTACGAAAACACGAAATGGCAGAGCGTTCTGATTTATTCATGCATCCAAAACAAGGAACCGATTTTGTTTGGTTAACAGCGGTTGCGAAATATATGATTGATCAAGGATGGCATGATGAAGTCTTTATGGAAAATAGGATTAGCAATGTAGCAGATTATCTATCATTTTTAGAACCATTTACATTGGAATATGCGGAAAAAGAAACAGGACTATCAGTAGAAATATTGAAAAAAGTGGCGCAGATGGTTTATGAAGCAGACGGGACAGCGGTTTGTTGGGGAATGGGAGTTACGCAAAATATTGCTGGATCACATACATCGTCTGCTATCGCTAACCTACTTCTTGTAACTGGGAACTTCGGAAGACACGGTGCGGGCGCTTATCCGCTTAGAGGGCATAATAATGTGCAAGGTGCTTGCGATATGGGGTCACTACCTAACGTTCTTCCTGGAATTCAACCGCTTGGAAATGATGAGGTTCGTGCTCGTTTTGAAGAAGCTTATGGGGTATCAATTTCACCAGAACCAGGGCTGAAAAACAATGAAATGCTTGATGCTATTGAGGCGGGAACACTTCATTCTATGTATGTTATTGGTGAGGAAATGGCCTGGGTGGACTCTAACTCAAATCATGTGCAAGAAATCCTTGCGAGCCTTGATTTCTTTGTTGTTCAAGATGTGTTCTTATCAAAAACAGCACAATTTGCAGATGTTGTTTTCCCAGCAGCTCCTTCTCTTGAAAAAGAAGGAACATTTACCAATACAGAGCGCCGTGTTCAACGACTTTATGAGGTGTTAGAGCCGCTTGGAGATTCGAAGCCAGACTGGTGGATTATTCAAGAAGTTGCGAAAGCGTGTGGCAGAACGGACTGGAATTATGATCATCCGAGCGAGATTATGGACGAAATTGCTAGTTTAGCACCATTTTTTGCAGGGGTTCGTTATGACCGGATGCAAGGATTTAACAGCCTTGTATGGCCAGTGAGCGCGGATGGGAAGGATATGCCGTTACTTTATGAAGAACGATTTAATTTTCCGGACGGCAAAGCGCAATTTTCGACGTTACCGTATATTGCACCGATTACTTTCCCAGAAGAATATAATTTAACGCTGAATAATGGGCGTTTATTGGAGCAGTTCCATGAGGGGAATTTGACAGATAAGTCGAAAGGGTTGGATTATAAATTACCTGAAGTGTTTGTAGAGGTATCACATGAATTAGCCAAAGAACGCGATTTAGAAAGTGGTTCGCTCGTTCGTCTAAGTTCGCCTTATGGCCGCATCAAGCTTCGTGCCGTTGTGACTGAGCGGATGAAAGGGAATGAGGTCTATGTGCCAATGCATTCTGTGAGTAGCGAAACCGCGGTCAACTTACTGACTTCAAGCGCGGGAGATGTTCGGACGAAAACACCGGCCTATAAACAAACAAAAGTGAACCTCACTGTACTTGAAAAAACAGGGAAAAACCCACTTCCAGACCACAATCCACGTAATCGTAAAAGATTCCCGCAAAATGGGGCTGAGGTAGCGCGCAAATGGTCGAGAGAAGATTATCAACCGATTTCTAAAGTGAACTGCGCTTGTGGTGGTAACTGCGGGTGTGGTGGGAAAAGGAGGAATCACTGATGGCAGAACCAATTTCAACGATTCGTGATACAAAAAAGACCCCGGAAGAATTGGAACATGAACGTTTAGAACAAATGAAAGCGGATATTGCTGAACAAGATTCTGGTTTTGTAGAGATAGTAGAAACGGTAAAGTTACTACAGGAATCGGGGGCACTTGAAGCTTTGAATAGTGCGATTAAAGCGCGCGGGGATATTACGAAAACGTTTCTGAATGAATGGCGTAAGGAACCGATGACGAATGCGATTAATAACATGATGATTTCAAGTAAGCTATTGACCGATACAAAACCAGAGCAAACTGAGGAAATGATAGCCAATTTGAAAAATGCTGCGAAAAAAGCAGAAGAAAGCGCGAAAAAAGACGAAATCATGGGCATGTTAGCGATGATGAAGGCGCTGAAAGACCCCGATATCAACCGCGCACTCCGGTATGGTGTGACCTTTTTAAAAGAAGTTGGGCAAACATTAAAATAAGTAGACGAAACAGCGAGACTAAGATGTGTCGCTGTTTCAGTTTAGAGAGGAGTGGTTTTTGATGGATATTGTTTCGCACCAAAAAATCCGTCGTTTTGAAGCGGGCACTTTTCAAGAAATTGAATCAAGTGTTGCGACCGAGTATCCGCTAACTATCTACGTTAACGACCAAGAACTCGTGACCATCGTCTGCACGCCAGAATATCTGGAAGATTTAGTTGTGGGCTTTCTGACATCGGAAGGCATCGTTCGGGGTCCTCAAGACATCGATTCCGTGGATATCATCGAAGCGACTGGACACGCCAAGGTTAGCGCTAATTTTGTGAACAAATTCAATGCCAAGTATCGCGGCAAGCGCTACATTACCTCGTGTTGCGGCAAGTCTCGGGAAAACTTCTACTTCCAATCAGACGCCTCACTCGTCAATGTGAAGCAAAATGGAAGTCTACAACTAACAACCGACATGATTTTCCGCTTAATGGAAAATTTTGAACAAAATTCTGCTACATTCCATCAAACTGGGGGTGTACATAATGCGGCTCTATGTAGTTCAGCGGAAATTATATACAGCAGGATGGACATAGGTCGCCATAATGCCTTAGATAAAATATATGGCCGTGCCTTGCAAGACGGAACATCCACTGAAGATAAGGCAATTATTTTTAGTGGGCGCATTTCTTCGGAAATCCTCGTTAAAACAGCAAAACTAGGTTGTGGAATTATTTTGTCTCGTTCTGCCCCAACCGAACTGGCGATTAATATGGCCGAAGAATTAAATATTACAACCGTTGGCTTTATTCGTGGTGATAGGTTAAATGTCTATTCTGGATTTGAACGAATCACGTAAGTTTGATATGATGCAGTAAAATAGGACAGTAAGGTGAGCGGTGAAAATGAAACAAATATTAGTAGTAGATGATGATCGGCATATACTTAAACTTGTGGGCCACTATTTGCGTGCAGAAGGCTTCCGTGTACTTGAGGCAAGCGATGGGGTAGAAGCAGAAAAAATAGTTGAAACAGAGCAAGTTCATTTAGCTGTAATTGATGTGATGATGCCCAACATGGATGGTTTTGAACTTTGCAAAAAAATGCGCACAAGTTATCCTGATATCCCTGTTATTATGTTGACAGCCAAAGATGCGCTGGCGGATAAATCACGCGGTTTTGAAGTGGGAACAGATGATTATGTCACAAAACCCTTTGAACCAGAAGAGCTAATCTTTCGAATTCGTGCGTTGCTACGGCGTTCTAATCAAGCGAGCGAAGTCAAAATTAATATCGGAAATATTACTATCGATCAAAAAAGCTATGGTATAAAAATTGGCAACCAAGAACGAATGATTCCCGTGAAAGAATTTGAGCTTTTATATCAGCTAGCAAGCTATCCTGGCCGGATTTTTACTCGAGAAGAATTAATTGAGCGGATTTGGCAACGTGATTATGATGGTAGTGACCGTACAGTGGATGTACATATTAAACGATTGCGGGACCATTTTGATGAAGAAAAGGATGGTATTCGAATTGTTACGGTGCGCGGCGTTGGTTATAAATTGGAGGAGACAACATGAAATCGTTATATAGTCGAATAGTTGTCACGATGCTTGTCGTCATTATTTCCAGTAGTTTGCTCGGCTTTTTCTTTGCAAACATTTATTACCAAATAAAATTAAAACCTTTTAACGACGAAAAAACTGCCAAAATAGCGGAGGAAGTCCAACAATTTTATGAGTCAAATGCTACGATTTCTTTAAACGAGTACTTGGAAAATGTGGGCGAACTGGGATACGAATTATATTTGACAGATGGCGCGGAAAAATCCACTTATTATGGTGACGCTTTTCGGAAAAAAGATTTACCGGATAAGACAATCAAGCAAGTATTGGACGGAGAGACATATCATGGAATTGATTCGTTTGATACAGGCATTTTCATCACAGGCTTTTTTGATAATGATGTGCGAAATACCATTGGTGTCCCGGTCCAAGCTGATGGTAAACAACTAGCGCTATTCATACGCCAAGACCCGGAAAAACAATTTGGGGAACTTCGAATATTTTTCGCGATGATACTTATTTTCACATCCATCATCAGTATTCTGTTGGTTCTTATTAGTGGCAGATATATTGTCAAACCTGTCGTGAAGTTGACGAATGCGACGAAAAAAATACGTAAAGGCAATTATGATGTAGCCTTTGAAGTTCGGCGTAAGGATGAAATTGGGCAGTTGGCAGACTCGTTTACGAAAATGGCTAGTGAACTCAAAAAATCTGAAGCTTCCCGTCAAGAATTTGTCGCCAATGTTTCTCATGAACTACAATCTCCGCTCACATCCATGCAAGGCTTTGCGAGACTTTTAGGTTCTGTAACACTAACCGAAAAAGAACAAGCCGAATATTTAACCGTGTTATCAGAGGAGACAACACGTCTATCTTCCTTAACCAAACAACTACTCACACTCGCTTCACTTGACCAAGAATCAGAGTTGCGAAAAAAAGAGCCAGTTCACTTAGACGAGCAGTGGCGTCAATTAATCCAAATGACCGAGTGGAGTTGGCGCGAAAAAGAACTAACAATAAATTTAGACTTAGCAGATGTAAACTATACGGGTGATGCTGAATTACTTTATCAAGTGTGGTCCAATTTGTTAACTAATGCGATTAAGTTCACACCACAGGGCGGGAATATCAAAGTCCACCTTTATGAAAAAGCGACGTATGTTTTTGTAGAAGTTCAAGATAGCGGTGTCGGCATAGGTAAGGAGGATATGGCCAAGATTTTTGACCGTTTTTATAAAGCTAACGAAAGCCGAACCCGAGAAGAAGGCTCGAGTGGCCTCGGATTATCCATTTGCCAGAAAATTATCACGCTCCATCACGGCGAAATAACCGTGCAAAGTAGCCCCGAAAAAGGCACGACATTCAAAGTCAAACTACCAAAAAACTAAATTTGTAAAATCCGATTCACATTCCGTTTACAAAACTTCTTTAAACTAAGGATAAGATCTTAGAAGGAGTTGAACGGAATGTTTTTGGCATTAAGAGAATTAAAACACGCAAAATTACGCTATATTCTAATTGGATTAATTATGGTGTTAATCGCATGGCTTGTTTTGTTTGTAACGGGACTTGCGAATGGACTTGCAAACGACAATGGGGCAGCCATTTCATCCAATAAAGCAACTTATTATGTTTTACAAAAAGACTCGGATAATCGCTTAACGAGGTCCAATTTAACCGCGTCCGAAACAGACAGCGTAGCGAAGCAAGTGAAAAAATCAGAAAGCACCAACCTAGGCGTGCAAATGGGCACGATCACACCACCCAACAAAGATAAAAAAACAGACATTACTTATTTCGGTATAGATAAAACAGGCTTCATGAAACCGGCCATCACAGAAGGAACAGAGCCAGAGAAAACAAAAGAAGTAGTAGCCGATATTTCTTTAAAAGAGTCTGGTTATAAATTAGGCAGCAAACTCAAAGATAGCGCAACAGGAGAAGAGTTCACGATTACCGCCTTCACCAAAAATAACACATTTAGCCATTCACCGGTTATATTCGTCGGCTGGGATGCTTGGAAATTAGTGCATCAAACGAACCAAGCAGCAGAAGGAGAATATAACGCCGTAGCGCTAGATGTTTCTGAAAGCACAGCTAAAAACCTATCACTCGGCTCCATGGAACTTTCGTCTAGTAAAGAAGTGCTTCAAGGTATCCCTGGCTACTCAGAAGAACAAGGATCGCTACTGATGATGATTGCCTTTTTGTTCGTCATCGCCGCATTTGTTCTAGCTGCTTTCTTTTACGTCATTACGATTCAAAAAATCAACCAATTTGGGATTTTAAAAGCAGTTGGCGCACGAACAGCCTATTTAGGCCGAAGTATCGTTACCCAAGTTGTTTTCCTATCAGTTGTCAGTTTGTTAATTGGTAATGGCTTAACATTCGGTCTTGCAGCAATTTTACCGGCGAGCATGCCATTTACACTTAGCCCGGTACTTGCAATCGGCTGTTCTGCCTTATTCCTTGTTGTAGCAGTCATTGGATCGATGTTATCACTCTATCGTGTAGCAAAAGTAGACGCGTTAGAAGCAATTGGGAGGGCAAACTAATGACTTTAATGATGAAAAATATTTCTAAAAATTATCAGGATGGCGAGCAAGTCATCGAAGTATTGAAAAATGTATCTTTAGAAGTGGCGCAAGGAGAATTCGTTGCAATCGTTGGACCTTCAGGCGCCGGGAAAAGTACATTTTTATCTATCGCAGGCGCCTTATTATCCCCAACAGAAGGAGAAATTGCTATAGGTGGAAAAGTGTTAAATGACCTTACAAGCAAAGAATTAACAAAAGTGCGGCTCGATAAAGTAGGATTCATTTTCCAAGGTGCGAACCTAATCCCGTACTTAAATGTCCGTGATCAGTTACTCGTAATTGCGGAACTATCTGGTGAAAAAGGGCGGGGTGCGAAAGAAAAAGCAGATGAATTACTTAAAGAATTAGGTTTAACTGCTCGCGAAAACAATTACCCGGAAAGTTTATCGGGTGGTGAAAAACAACGTGTCGCTATTGCTAGAGCACTGATGAACGACCCCGATATTATTTTAGCGGACGAACCAACCGCAAGCTTAGATGCGAACCGTGGTCACAAAGTAGTCCAAATGATTGCGGATGAAGTAAAACGAAAAAATAAAGCTGCCATCATGGTTACGCATGATGAACGAGTTTTAGACTTAGTTGACCGCGTAATTCGGATTGAAGATGGCTATTTGAAGGATTAAAAAAGGATTGGCTCGCGTATGCGAGCCAATCCTTTTTGCTTATTTTCTAAAGTGGGAACCCATTTAATGTGGACGGCGAGCAAACAATAGAATCACTTGAAGTAGAGGAGATAGTGTATGAACAAGTAATCCGCACAAAAGAAGGCTAAACTAATACAGGTAAGTTTATCTTTACTAAGATGAAAATGATGTTAGTTGCAAAAAGATTTCTTGTTAAAAAAATACTATCGTCGCTCAACTGGCGCAAGCAAATCCACCTCAATCGGCATTGCTAAAAAAGCGGGGACATTTTTTTTGAAACGTTTATAATGCTCTGTCCCGTTATGAAACTGAATTGCTGCTTCATCAGTCCACTTTTCTAGAATATAGAAAATATTTGCGTTTTCTACAGAGTGAACCAATTCGTAGCCATGATTTCCGGTTTCTGAAAGCGAGCCTTGGATTACTAAATTCACTTCCACCAAGAATTCCGCTACTAAATCAGGTTTAACTTGGACTTTTGCTTGTATATGTAGCATATTATTCCTCCTATTTAGAAATTAATTTAATTTCTTTTTTTTCGGGGCTCGATTTCTCTAAGAACCAATGTGTTTTTTCGATACTTTCAGATGTTTCATGCAATGTTTGGTGAATAGCACTTTCACCAACTTGTAAATCTTCCATATAGACTTTTGCGTTATTAGGCATGAAAAGTCTGGAAGCGAGTGAACTATTCGTTGGGACAATACCATCGGTTAAATTATCTTCACTAAGAGCTCCAGCAATGGATAGTACTTCTAGGTCAGTACTAATTTTAGTTTCCTTGTCAATAAAATAATCTAGTTGAGGGGTGTTGGATGGTAATTTATTAAAAGCTAAATCTTCGCCATTATCGTCTGGGTCCAAATCATTAAAAGGAGAGCCAATAGCAACTAATTTGCGCAGAGTAGGGACCGCGTTGTCATTAGAGTAGTCTTCTGCAAAATAAGTTAAAGCCAAGCCGCCGTTAGAATGACCAACTCCGTCCATTTGTGTGAAACCGTAACGTGACTTCAAATCTTCCATTGCGATTTTTAACCATTTAGACCAATCATCTGGAGTTGCTTGGTTTTGGTCGAAGCCAAATTTGATAATGGGACGTTTGGCATCTTTTGTTAGCTTGCCTTGGTATGTGATTTTTCCTTTTGAGTTAATTGACATTGACATTGCTTCATTAGAACTTTTGTATTCATTCATTAAGTGATCTGCCATTTCATCTAAAGAATGTGTATCGCCACCGCTCCCATGAATTAAAATAATGGGTATTTCGTTTTTTAAGTCTACTTTAGGAGGAGAAGAATTTTCAACCTCGTCATCTTTTTGACAAGCACTGAGAAATAACGCGCCAAAAAGTAAAATCATGATTGTTATAAAATATTTCTTCACTAATTATCGTCCTCCATTCCCATTTAGTATACCAAATATCGGCGTGACAATCATGCGAAACTCGTCTATAATCGAGGTACATAATAACGGAAATTTAGAAGGGTGCGAAAACTATTGGCAAATGTAGCGATTGATACAGTTATTACAGATATGGACGGAACATTACTAGTAAAAAAAGGTGATCAAATTCATCCCCTCAACAAAGAAGTTTTAATGGAATGGCAAAAAAACGGAAAAAAACTTTTCCTTGCAACGGGGCGACTGGATTTAGCAATTTTACCATTTATCCACGAGCTCAATATCAAAACGCCAGTCATTTCTTGTAATGGCGGATTAGTACGCGATTTTACTACTGGAGAGATTTTATATAAAAGTAATATTGAACTGGATTTGATACATACGGTATTAGAAACGCTTGAACCGCTGGACGTTAATTATCATATTTATACAACGGAGCGAATTCTCGGACCAACCAATACAGGCAAAATCGCCTTTTTCAATGAATTAAATAAAACTTTACCGGAAAATGAACAAGTTCCAATTACTTTAACTACGGATCCATTCAGCGTGCTTCGAGAAGGTGAATTCCCACTAAAAGTACTCGTAATTGAATCAGATTTAGAAAAACGAGCAGAAATCAAAGCAGCTTTAGAAGGCTTGCCACTTTCTGTTCTCGCGTCTGCCTCGAATTTAATTGATATTATGAATGAAGGAATTGATAAGGCAAAAGGTCTCACTTATCTTGCGGAAAATGGTTACATTAATCTTGATTCAACAATTGCTTTTGGGGATAATGAAAATGATGTCGGTATGATTGAATTAGCCGAAATTGGTGTAGCAATGGAGAATGGCATTCCGCTAGCTTTAGAAAAAGCAGATAAAATCGCAAAGCATCATGATATCGGCGGGCTAGGGTTATTTATGCAAGAAGAAATTTTATAAGAAAAAGAACTATTAGATAATATTTCACTAATGTACTGACATAAAAAAATGAGAATGGAATAAAAATCACTTAAATTAGGCTGCTTGTTTCCTGAAATTAATGGGAGATTGGTAGCCTAATTTTTGTTGTGTTAGTTTTTTGATGTTTAACGCTCGTATAATTTCTTTAGTAGATTTACCTGCTAATTTCATTTTGGTGGACTTTTTTATATTTGCTGGATACATGACTCTTGTACTCGTAGAATTACTTCCGTTAGTTTCATTTTATATGAATCTCAAAATGGAAGTTTTTTTATAAGAATGGTTGCACTTAAAATGTATATATGCTAACATATGCATATAAGGAAATTAGCTACTTACAGAGGGGAAGTAATCATATGGCACATAACCACGATCATGCTCATGGACACAATCATAATCATGCGCATAATGCCAACAAAAAATCATTATTTATCAGTTTTATTCTAATTGCTACATTTATGGTAGTCGAAGTTATTGGTGGAATTATGACCAATAGTTTGGCGCTACTTTCTGATGCGGGGCACATGCTCTCTGACGCCGTGGCGCTAGGTTTAAGTTTAGCTGCATTTAAATTTGGCGAAAAAGCAGCAAGCTCCGATAAAACATATGGCTATAAAAGATTTGAAATTTTAGCTGCATTTCTTAATGGATTAACGCTCGTTGGGATTTCTGTTTTTATATTCTATGAAGCGATTGGTCGCTTCTTTGATCCGCCACAAGTAATTGGAGCTGGAATGATGACTATTTCTGTTATCGGATTGCTTATTAATATTTTGGTCGCTTGGATTTTAATGAAAGGTGACACTAGCGAAAATTTGAATATGCGTAGTGCGTTCTTGCATGTGCTTGGAGATTTGCTTGGCTCTGTTGGTGCGATTATTGCCGCGTTACTCATTATTTTCCTTGGCTGGAATATCGCTGACCCGATTGCGAGTGTTATTGTTGCGGCACTTATCTTAGTTAGTGGTTGGCGTGTACTGAAAGATGCGATTCATATTTTGATGGAAGGAAAACCAGCGAATGTCGATACAGAAGAAATCAAAACGTTTTTCCAACAGCAAGACGGTGTCAAAGAAGTGCATGATTTACATGTATGGGCGATTACTTCGGATTTCAATGCTCTTACAGCTCATTTGACCGTATGCGAAGATGCCGACCGAGATAAGATTTTGGCAGATATTGAGCATTATTTGCAAGAAAACTTCTCTTTAGAACATAGTACGATTCAACTTGAAGGAAATCACGCTCACCATCATCACTGCAATTAATGCCGCTTCATGATATGATTAAAGTATCAATTAGAGGAGTTGGTTTAGATGGAAGAACAAGTTGATTTAGGACATTTTTTGAAAAAAACTTTTATCGCTGTAGTTGCCGTAACCTTAGTATTTATCGGGGTTCTAGCAATGTTCACAATCATCGGTGTAATTATCGCTATACCGCTACTAAAAAAAGCTAGCAAAATGCTTCTTTCCAAAAAAGAAGCTAGCGACCATACTCATTCACACGGTGGCAAGTTGAAAATCAAATGCCCGGCCTGCCATGCAAAAATGAAATTCAAAGATAGCGAATTGCTCGACGAAAAATAAGTTTTAAAGCCTTCTCAGTGAGTTTGAGAAGGCTTTTTTATCTAAATGTGCATTATTTTAAGAAATTCGGGAAAAGGAAACGAGAGGTGTTGTCAAATGAAAGCTGTAGGATTAACGAGAGCGTCAACGGATTTTGTGGATATAGAAATCGACAAGCCAGTACCAGAAAACCATGATTTACTAGTTAGAATTAAAGCGATTTCCATCAATCCGGTAGATACTAAACAACGTGAAGCAACGAAGCTATCTGGAGATGAAGTACGGATTTTAGGTTGGGATGCGGTTGGAGAAGTAGTAGATACTGGGAGTGAAGTTGCATTATTTCAAACCGGGCAAGACGTTTATTTCGCAGGTGACGTCACAAGGCAAGGAGCGTACGCAGAATACACTTTAATTGATGAGCGGTTAGTTGGTTTGAAACCACATAACTTGAACGTAGAGGAAGCTGCTGCGATGCCACTGACAACTATTACAGCTTGGGAAGCATTGTTTGATCGTTTAACTATTACTGAAAATGATAAAGGTAAATCAATTTTAATTATTAATGGCGCTGGTGGTGTTGGTTCTATTGCGACCCAACTAGCTGCACATGCTGGTCTTGAAGTCATCGCCACGGCCTCACGCCCAGAAACAGTAGAATGGACTAAGAGCCACGGCGCGAACTATGTTATCAACCACCGAGAAAACATCCCAGAACAACTGGAAGAACTTGGATTTGAGCAGGGAGTTGATTTTATTTTATGTTTGCATAACACGAGTGCTCACTGGGATGAGATGCAAGAAGCGATTCGCCCACAAGGGAAAATTTGCTCTATTGTAGAACTTGCAGAGCCAGTGAAAATGACTCTTTTAAAAGACAAGAGTGCTACTTTCAGCTATGAATTCATGTTTACTCGTTCGAAATATGATACAACAGATAAAATCAGACAGCATGAAATTTTAACAGAAGCAGCTCATATGCTAGATGCGGGCGAATTAACAACGACATTAAATCAAGTTTTATCACCCGTGAACGCGGCGACAATAGAAGAAGCTCACAAAATTATCTCATCCGGAAAAATGATTGGAAAATTAGTAGTGAAAGGATTTGAGTAATAATGAGTGAAAAACAAGTTGCGCTATATATCGCGGTTAGTTTGGACGGTTATATTGCAGATGAAAACGGAAGTGTCGAATGGTTAGAATCTATTGATAGTGAAGGGGATGCGGGTTATGAAGCTTTCTTTGACAACGTAGATACAGTTGTAATGGGCCGGACGACGTATCAACAAATTTTCTCGCTTACTGACACATTCCCTTACAGTAAAAAAGATGTCTACGTTTTTTCCAACACGAAAGCTGGGACAAAAGATGAGTATGCCGACTTTGTAGCTGGGACTGTTGATACATGGCTGAATAACATTGATGGTGAAAAAATCTGGCTTGTAGGTGGCGCAAAATTAGTGCAACAATTTTTAAAAGAGAAGGCGATAGATCGGTTTGTGATAACGATTGCGCCCATTATTTTAGGAAAAGGAATTCCACTCTTTGAAGAAGATAGAGAGCACGCGCTAGAGCTAGAAGAAGTAACTCGTTTCGGCCAGTTTGCCCAACTAACGTATAAAAACTTGGAGGAAAATTAAATGAAAATTGCTGCTTTTGATATTGATGCACAAAAAGGTTTTACGCCGCTTTGTCCCGATGAATTACCGGTTTCGGGCGGAGACAAAATTGTGCCAGAACTTAATTTTATGGCAAGTCTTGCTTCTCTTCGAATTGGTAGTAAGGACGCCCATCCGCAAAATGCCGTATGGGTAGTGGATTCCAAAGACGAAATGCTGGCTGAACTCGAATATCCAAATGCAGACCGTACTTGGGTAAGGCACTGTGAACCAGGTACAAAAGGTTTTGAATTATTAGATGGTTTACCAGTTGTGACTGATTATGATTACTTTATTTGGAAAGGTATGGAGCCGGATATTCATCCGTACGGCGCTTGTTACCACGATATTGTTGAACAGCTTTCAACAGGTGTTCTAGAATATTTACGGGAACAAAAAGTCGATTTAGTTCTTGTTGGAGGTTTAGCTTTTGATTTTTGTGTGAAAACTACGGTTATACAGTTAAGTAGGGCAGGCTTTTCTGTATTAGTTTATTTACCAGCGACACGTGCATTATCTGAACAAGGTTTTGATGAAACGAAAGAGCAATTAGCAAATACCGAGAAAGTGCAACTTATCGAAACAAGGGAGGAACTTGTCGCCTATTGCCAGTAATTATATTGGAAGAGGTGAGGGGAATGAGGAAAGTTGGTATATTTCCTAGTATGATAATTCTTTTCACAGTAGGAATTTCTGCTGTGTTATATCCGCTACTACCTTCTGAAGTGGCGGTGCATTTCGGTACGGACTTCTCCCCAGATATGTTTATGCAAAAGTGGCTTGGCTTAATTCTGATTCCTTTTTTAATGATTATGTTTACGGGAACGGAATATTACGGAAAAGAAAAAGTGAATCAAGAGAGTTTGTTGGAATTTGAATATTGTTTTAGACTGTTGTTAGTGCTGTTAACAATCATTCAAATGAGTATTATTGTATACGCGCTAGGTTACGATATCCCGACTGGTAGATTTTCTCTAGTCACAGCAGGAGCATTCATGTTCGTTGTTGCGGCCTACATTCAATACTCGAAAAAACTCTTTAAATTTTTAACGATGATTGGTTTTAAAAAGATCGATGCATGGTCAAGAAACCTACTTAGAAAAATCACAACTGTTACACTTAATATAGCTGGTACAATCTGTTTTATTCTTGCTTTGTTTATGCGCAATGATCCCAGTTACTTAATGCTAGCAATGTTGATGACGATGTGTGTTATTGTTGTTGGGTCAGGAGTTTACCTTAATAAGAAATAAAAATATAACAGTTTTTATTTACAATTGATACAGTTTCGGTTTATAATGGTGGCGGAAGTTCTGCGCGAATTTGGCAGGAAGTCCGTCATTTTTTTGCGTAATCAAAAAGCGCTTACAAAAGAGGAGGAGAAATATTGCATAAAACAGCCAGAAAAATGGTAGTGGCACTCAGTTTATTATGTTTACTAGCACTTACAGCATGTCAGTCTGGCAATAAAGGGGAAAATGAAAAAGTAACATCCGACAAGAAATCCAAAGTGGTTAACATCATGGAAACGAGTGGAATTCCGAATGCAAGTCCAACACTCGCAGACAATAGCGTAAGTTTCCGAGTAATCAATCAAATTTTTGAAGGATTATATCGATTAGATAAAAACGGGAAACCGGCACTCGCTCTAGCTGCCAGTGAACCTGAAGAAAAAGATGGCGGGAAAACACTTATTTTTAAAATTCGCGAAGATGCTAATTGGTCCAATGGCGACCCAGTGACGGCGCATGATTTTGAATACGCTTGGAAAAAAGTGGTGGATCCAAAAACAGCCGCTGCATACGGACCGCAAATGGAGGAAATCGTCAAAAATGCTACCCAAATTTTAAAAGGTGAAATGTCACCGGATGAACTTGGAATCAAAGCGTTAGACGACAAAACACTACAAATCGAACTAGAAAACCCGGTGCCAATATTCAAAGAACTCCTAACGACGGGCACGTTCTTCCCACAAAACCAAGCGTTTGTAGAAAAACAAGGTGACCGTTATGGGACTAAAAGCGACACATTGATTTCCAACGGCCCGTATAAATTAGAAAATTGGAATGGAACAAATATGACATGGGATTACGTTAAAAATCCTACTTACTGGGATAAAAAGAACGTTCCAACTAAAAAAATCCATGTAACTGTTGTAAAAGATACTAATGCGGCTTTAAACTTATACAATACAAATAAATTGGACCGCGTAGAGCTTGATGGTGAATTTGTTAAACAATACAAAGATGATAAAAACTTCCATAAAGAAGCAACTGGACGCTCTGTTTATATGAAAATGAACCAAGGCAAAGATGGCGTGAAAACGGATTTAGCTAACTTAAACTTACGTCGCGGTTTAGCGATGGCTATCGATAAGACTGGCATGGTCAATACACTACTTGCAAATGGATCTAAAGCATTAAACGGGGATGTTCCCGGTGATATCATGTTTGACCCAGAGACAAAAGAGGATTTCCGTAAACAAAACGGCGACTTACTCAAGTTTGACCAACAAGAAGCTACAAACGCATGGAAGCAAGGCTTGAAAGAAATCGGGAAAACCGAATTAACACTTACGTTAACAAGTGGCGACACGTCCTTGCAACGCAAACAAACAGAATTTATCCAAAATCAATTAGAAGAAAATCTGCCTGGACTAACAATCAAATTAAAAAATGTCACAAACCAAGCGAGTTTCCAAGCAGATGTGACACAAGATTTTGAACTGTTACTAGGTGGATGGGGTGGCGATTATCAAGATCCGCTCACATACCTCAACCTATTCTTAACAAACAGCCCGGGGAACCACACAGGCTTCTCGGATGCTAAATACGATGAATTAGTCCTAGGAGCCAAGGGTAAACTTTCGGCAGACCCAGAAAAAAGATGGCAAGCACTACTAGAAGCAGAACAAATTTTACTTAAAGATAACGCCGTGCTTATCCCGCTATACCAAGGTGGCCGCGCGTACTTGCAAAAAAGCAACCTGAAAAACTACACCACGTATCCAATCGGTTCAGAAAACTACAAATGGATTGAAAAAAATTAATTTAAAAGAGTCTAGTTAACCAAACTAGGCTCTATTTTTATACCCGAAAGAAAATAAGACTTAGGATGTACCAATTTTCAGCCTAGAGCCGTTCGTTCCTTTTTTTGATCTCCTCTATAATAAACCTATCAACAAAAAAGGACGGTAAAAACAATGAAAAAGGGACTTTTCGGTTTACTGGCTGCAATTTTTGTATTAACAATGGTTGTAATTGAATTTTCAGCACCAATTGGATCGGCAGCAAATACATATTACGTTACAATCAAAAACGATGGAAAAGAAGTTACCAAGTCAAAATTTAAAGGGTACTCATTCCGGGAATCGTGTTTAGATAATCAAGGAAACAGTCACAAAGTTAACTTCATGTCAACAACACAACTTAAAAAGAATAAACAGTACAAAATCGTCGTTCAAGACAATGAATTACTCGTCCAAGCCAAGGAAATAAACAGTGTTCCACTTGCAAGTAGTAAATAAAATTAGAAAAGAGGAAAAAATCATGAATAGTTTTTGGAAAATATTTTTTACAGTTATTTTAGGATTTATCGCACTTAATATCGTACTTGATATCGTTGGAATCACGCTTCACTTCTTATTCCCAGTACTTATACTAGGTGGTATTGGATATCTGCTTTATCGTATGTGGGGTAATTCTCCAAAACGCTCGAGCCGCGACAATGAAGACCGCTACAACTGGTAATACATTTGCTAAAAAAGCTCCCTAGGCTTTTAGATATATTGAACCTAATTTCTTTTACAGAAGTTAGGTTTTTTTGTATGGTAAGTTTGTTATAATAAGAGGAGGAAATGAGGCGATGAAAATGAAAAAAGATATAATTCTCAAATCAGTTGTTATATCAATCATTACAGCCATAGTTTTCAACATTAAGCGTAAAAAAGTCAAATAACCGCTCAAAAATTGTTATTCATGATTAAATGGCTATTTTAAGCCATTTGCATCTAATTTTGCTGTCGGTATGCTATAATAACAAAAAGAAAATCATGGAGGACATAGAGATGAATATAGAAGACACCTTACTAAAACAAGATGTGTGGCGATTTATTGATAATACAACGATTAATCCGGCTTTCGATGCCATTCAATCATTTGCGACAGATGATACGCTATGTCGCTCGGTCGGAGCAAGAATGGCGCCATCTACTGTTCGCGGCTGGGTGCATGAAAAAACAGTTTCCCTTGGAATTCAAGATTCTAAGTTGCCTGATATAGATAAAGGAATTGCCTTTTTACAAGAACAAGGCTACCGTGTTGTAGTTAGAAATTCCGGTGGTTTAGCAGTTGTCCTTGATTCAGGGGTACTTAATTTGTCTATGGTGCTCCCAGATGCAGAACGCGGAATTGCGATTGAGCGTGGTTATGAAACGATGTTTACGCTTATCAAAGACATGTTCGTAGATTGTAATGAGGTAATTGAAGCAAAAGAAATAGAAGACTCTTATTGTCCTGGTAGTTACGACCTTAGTATTCAAGGGAAAAAATTCGCTGGTATTTCTCAGCGTAGAATGGCAAAAGGGGTAGCGGTCCAAATTTATTTAGCTATTGATGGGGATCAAACTACTCGCTCAGAACTGATCCGCGATTTCTATACGATTAGCGGAAAAGCAAAGCAAACAAAATATACTTTTCCAGATGTGAATCCGAATGTTATGGGTTCGCTTTCGGACTTAATGAAAAATGATATAAGTTTAAATGGAACGTTAGTACGCCTTTTCAACAGTTTGCGGCATTACGCAGGTGAGCTTGTATCTGGTACGCTTACGTCTGAAGAGTTAGATCTTTTCCCAGCCTATTATGAACGTTTAATTGCCCGAAATGATAAAGTGCTTACTTGAGAGGAGGAGGTTGTATGAGTTATTTAACAGAGAAACTAAGGGAAGAGAAAGTATTCAAAGACCCGGTTCATGGATATGTACATGTTTCTGATAAGATAATTTGGGATTTGATTGCTACAAAAGAGTTTCAGCGTTTGCGGCGTATCCATCAATTGGGGACAACTTCACTTACTTTTCATGGGGCGGAACATAGCCGTTTTAATCATTCGTTAGGCGTTTACGAAATTGTTCGGCAAATAATCGATGTCACATTTGCGAATGAACCACAACTGGATCCAGAGGAGCGCATGGTGGCATTGTGTGCAGCGCTTTTGCATGATTTAGGTCACGGACCATTTTCTCACGCTTTTGAAAAAGTATTTGGAACGGACCATGAATCATACACGCAAGAGATAATTATTGGAGATACGGAAGTTAATAAAATATTGATGAGAGCAGGAGAAGAATTTCCGCTTAAAGTTGCTGCTATTATTAAGAAAAATTATCCGAATCAAACATTGGTGAAGTTGATTTCGAGTCAGATTGATGCTGACCGAATGGATTATTTGCTGCGAGATGCCTATTATACTGGAGTGAGCTATGGAAAGTTTGATTTAGAGCGGATTTTGCGAGTTCTACGCCCAAGCCCAGATGGCAATGGTGTTATTGTAAAATATTCTGGCATGCATGCGGTAGAAGATTATATTATGAGTCGTTATCAAATGTATCAACAAGTGTATTTTCATCCAGTTAGTCGTAGCGGTGAAGTGCTATTATGGAAAATCCTTGAGCGTGCCAAAAAGTTATATTGTGCTGGATATGAATTTCAAGCTACCCCTATTCAAGTGCTACCATTCTTTTTAAATGAAGTGAGTTTAAAAGATTATATTGTGCTTGATGATATTGTGTTGATGTACTATTTTTCTATTTGGCAAGAGGAAGAAGATCCGATTTTGAGTGATTTATGTAGTCGCTTTTTGAATAGAAGATTGCTACGATACATTAACTACGATCCGAAAGAAGATGCAGAACTTTACGCAGAACTAAAAGGACTTCTTGAAAAGGCCGATATTGATCCGTCTTATTATTTAGTAATTGATTCTTCCAGCGATTTACCTTATGATTACTATCTTCCTGGAGTGGGAAGTGGCAAAGACCCAATTAAACTATTGATGGGAAATGGGGAATTGCGTGAGTTATCGACCGAGTCTCCGGTTGTTGAGGCGATTGGTCGAGAGCGCCGGACCGATATTAAATTATATTATCCGCTCGATTTTATCGAAAGTGGACACGTGGAAGAAGCAATCACCGAGAGAATGATCGCCCTCATCCATGCGCATTCGTTAAAGGAAAAATAAAAAAGCAAGGCGAAATGCCTTGCTTCTTACACACTTAAATATCAGATTTCCTTACGCCGCCAACACCGTAATCCGTTTTTTTCATTTCTTCTAAAATCACATGAATGTTTTCTTTTGGTGCTTTTAGATTTTTGGCAACAACTTCCGTCACTTCGCTAACTAAAGCTTTCTTTTGATCGTCCGTACGACCTTCTAAAAATTGAATGGTAACAAATGGCATTTTCTCACCTCGATCAACGTTTTTTTCATTATAGCATATAAAAATTGCTCAATAAAAGATAAAGGAGGCTCCTATGCCTAGTTTTCTCGCGTATCCACTCGAAATGATACCGTATGTTTTAGTTACATTATTAATTGCTTTTACTATTCATGAATGGGCACACGCCTTGGTTGCTCTCGCATTTGGAGATGATACAGCTAAAAATGAGGGGAGACTCTCTTTAAACCCCGTTGTACATATTGATTTATTCGGTTTGCTAATGATATTAATTGCAGGCTTTGGTTGGGCTAAGCCGACCCCGGTAAATCGATTTAAATTAAAAAAACGCCGCCTTGGAAGTATACTTGTTTCGCTTGCAGGACCAGTAAGTAATTTACTACTTGCGATGGTTGGTGTGGGGTTATATGCTTTATTTCTAAATTATTCCTTCTTTACATATGGCTCCGTTGCGGAAACTTTTTTAATGATTTTTGTGCAATTAAATCTAGTCTTGTTTGTGTTTAACTTGATTCCGCTACCGCCGCTTGATGGGTATCAAATACTAGTGGAGTTTCTGCCAATGTCAACCAGGTCTAAGCTGGAACCACTTGAACGCTATGCGATGCTTATTTTCTTAGTAGTTGCATTAACACCTATTTCAGAATTTACGATTCAACCAATTTTTAATACCGTTATTCCATTTGTTTTAAATGTGATTTTGACAATATTTGGTCTGACATCATTTTAACCTGTTGCTTTTCATGTTATTTTTCACTATAATATAATGCGTCTATTCTTCTGACCGGAAAGGGGTAAATAAGCGATATGACTGCCAACCAAATGGAACGAAAAAAAGTAACTATTCATATCACCAATGTCATCCGTCAGATGGATGCAGAAGAGAAATCCGATATGTCTGTTTCGGGTGTTTTTTACCGCGATAAAGGCAATCGTTATCTGCATTATGAGGAAAAACAATTAGCTGGAACAATTCGTACGGTTCTAAAAATTGCTGACAACGAACTACTTTTAATGAGAAGTGGTGCCGTAAATATGAGAATGCACTTTTTCCGAGATAATAGGAGAAGTACTGCGTCTGTTGATTCCGGAGCAGGGAAATTACAATTAGAATCAGAACTAGTATCAATGGAAGAACTATATGAAAATAAGCCTGATGTACTGAGTGAAGTCGCATTTCAATATGATTTGCTAAGCCACGGCGAATACATTGGCTCATATACTGTTTTAATGAAAATAGAGGAGGACGCAGAATGAATGTCATGCAAGAGAACCAAATCAAATTAATTGAACATATCAAACAAGCAGTTGTTCAAGCGGTTGGTTTAGAAGAAGCGGAAGTACCAGAAATTTTACTAGAAGTACCAAAAGATAAAAAGCATGGAGATTATTCGACTAATATAGCGATGCAACTTGCTAGAGTAGCTAAGAAAGCCCCTCGCCAAATTGCCGAAAGTATCGTTCCAGAACTAAAAAAAGACAACAAATTAATTAAAGAAGTAGAAATCGCTGGGCCGGGTTTTATCAACTTCTACCTAGATAATGCTTATTTAACTGATTTAGTTCCTGTGATTTTAACCGAAGATAAAAAATACGGAGAGTCTGATTTTGGTAAAGGAGAAAAATTCCAAATTGAATTTGTTTCCGCGAACCCAACTGGTGACTTGCATTTAGGACATGCTCGTGGCGCAGCAATTGGCGACTCGTTAGCAAATATTATGAAAATGGCCGGATTTGATGTTTCAAGAGAATACTACATTAATGATGCTGGAAATCAAATTAATAATTTAGTTCTTTCAGCAGAAGCGCGTTACTTTGAAGCACTAGGTTTAGATTCTGAATTCCCAGAGGATGGCTACCGTGGTGCGGATATTATTTCGCTTGGGAAAGATTTAGCTGCTAAATACGGCGATAAATATGTGCACACAAGCGAAGAAGAGCGCCGTTCCGTTTTCCGTGTAGATGCATTAGCGTTTGAAACAGGAAAATTACGCGCTGACTTAGAAGAATTCCGCGTTTCCTTTGATGAGTGGTTCTCAGAAACTTCTTTATACGAAGAAAATAAAGTATTACCAGCGTTAGAACGTTTACGCGAAAATGGCTATATTTATGAGCAAGATGGCGCGACATGGTTAAGAACGACTGATTTTGAAGATGACAAAGACCGTGTTTTAATCAAATCAGATGGTAGTTATACGTATTTCTTACCAGATATCGCGTACCACTTAAACAAATTAGAGCGTGGCTTTGATGTGTTAATTGATATTTGGGGAGCTGATCACCACGGCTATATTCCTCGTATGCGTGCTGCAATTGAAGCGCTTGGCTACTCACCAAATCAATTAGAAGTAGAAATCATTCAGCTAGTTCACTTATTTGAAGACGGTGTTCAAGTTAAAATGAGTAAACGTACTGGTAAATCAGTTACAATGCGTGACTTAATTGAAGAAGTTGGACTGGATGCAACAAGATATTTCTTTGCAATGCGTAGTTCAGATACACATATGAACTTTGATATGAGCTTAGCGAAATCTACATCTAATGATAATCCAGTTTATTATGTACAATATGCGCACGCCAGAATTTCTAGCATTTTACGTTCTGGTAAAGAACAAGGTCTAGAGGTAACAAAAGACGCAGACATGAGCTTACTGCAAACAGAAGCAGAATATGATTTATTAAAAGTGTTAGGTGAGTTCGCGGATGTTGTTGCGGAAGCTGCTACAAAAAGAGCGCCACACCGTATCGTTCGCTACTTAAATGATTTAGCGTCTTCCTTCCACCGTTTCTACAATAGCAATAAAGTACTTGATATGGATAATTTAGAAGTAACAAAAGCAAGACTAGCACTTATTAAGACTGCGCAAATTACCCTTAGAAATGGTTTGACGCTTTTAGGTGTATCAGCACCAGAAAAAATGTGATATCCTAAATTTATAGGTTACTCGTTGACGTCATAACCAAAATGTACTAAAGTTAATAGAAACATAGGTAATTGAAAAAACGGGGAGAGCATATGATGAAGCGATTAATAATTTTGGCGCTGCTTTTCGTGTTTCTGTGCGTCGCAATCTATATTCTCTACGACTTTCAACTTGGATCAATCCCAATTCTTTTAATGGCCATCCTTTTCTTTTACATCGGATATCAAATAGTCAAGAAGAATTGATGTAATTAAGAAAATTTAGGTTGTACTTGCCAGAAATAACATGTAAAATAGTGAAGTTGGGCTGAACGAAAAAATAACAGCTAAATAAATTGGAATTACGATAGAAAGGGCGTGCCAGTTTTGGATTTAAAGAACTTAACGCAAGAAGAACGTAGTGAACTATCTTTAATTGATGTTGCACATTTTATTTTGGAACAGCGGAAAGAAACTATTCTTTTCCCTGAATTAGTGAAAGAGATTCAAGCGTTCCTAGGTTTGAAAGATGCAGAAATAAGGGAGCGTCTTGTTCAATTTTATACAGATATGAATATTGATGGAAACTTTATTTCACTAGGAAACAACACGTGGGGACTTCGTGCATGGTATCCAATGGATGCGATTGATGAAGAAGTTCAAACACAAACAACACCGAAGAAAAAACGTAAATCAGACGATGATGACGATGAAGATGAAGAAATCTTGGATGATGACGTGGACTACGATGATGAAGAAATCGTGGAAGAGCTTGGTGAAGAAGAAATTTCTCTTGCAGATGTCTTACTTGATGAAGACGAAGATGACGATGATCACTTGCCAGACGGAATCGAAGGCGACTTAGCAACTGTAGAAGATGATTATACGGACGGGGATTATACAGAAGACCCAGAAGATAAATAATAACTAATTTTAATCAGATAGATGCGTCCATTTTTGTGGAAAAGTGTCTGTCTGATTTTTTTTAGCCTACTTAATGGATTGATGGCGGTTTCATAAAATAAAGACTTGACTTCTATCGCCATCATTAGTAGTATTTTATTTGGGCTCCCTTTTATAGGGACGGATATTTATGAGAATCAGCGCTCCCTTACTTTTAAAAGTAGGCGGAGTGTTTTTTATTTTGGTTTACAAAATACTTGAAATTGTGATTTGTGTGCTAGAGAGATAATCACAATATTGTTTTATCTGGCAATTTCCCACCCCAGCAGGAAAATCGTCAGACCCTGCAAGTTTTTCATTTCAGGAAGGAGTAGATTTTTTTAACATGACAAAGTATATTTTCGTTACAGGTGGCGTAGTTTCGTCAATCGGAAAAGGAATCACAGCAGCATCACTCGGACGTTTGCTGAAAAATCGTGGACTTAGTGTAACCATTCAAAAATTTGATCCATACATCAACGTAGATCCAGGAACAATGAGTCCATACCAACACGGGGAAGTTTATGTGACAGATGACGGCGCGGAAACGGACCTAGACCTTGGCCATTACGAACGTTTTATCGATATTAACTTAAATAAATACAGCAACGTGACAACTGGTAAAGTTTACTCGGAAGTTATTAAAAAAGAACGTCGCGGGGATTACTTAGGTGGAACAGTGCAAGTTATTCCACACATTACAAACGAATTAAAAGACCGTGTTTTCCGTGCAGCGCGCATGACCAATTCAGATATTATCATCACTGAAATTGGTGGAACAGTTGGGGATATCGAATCTTTACCATTCTTAGAAGCAATTCGCCAAATTAAAAGTGATGTTGGTGCAGAAAACGTACTTTATATCCACACAACTTTAATTCCTTACATCAAAGCAGCTGGCGAAATGAAAACTAAACCAACACAACATAGTGTAAAAGAGCTTCGTAGCTTAGGAATTCAACCAAACATTATCGTTGTTCGCACAGAGCAGCCAGTTTCACAAGAAATGAAAGATAAGATTGCGCTATTCTGTGATATTAAAGCTTCCGAGGTTATTGAATCTCGCGATGAAGAAACACTTTATAACGTACCACTTTCTCTACAAAAACAAAAAATGGATGATATCGTCCTTGAGCACTTACAATTAGAAGCACCACAAGCGGAAATGACGGATTGGAAAAACTTAGTACACCGTGTGAAAAACCTTTCCAAAAAAGTTCGTATTGGCCTAGTTGGTAAATATGTTTCCTTGCAAGATGCTTACCTTTCTGTAGCAGAAGCACTTCGTCATGCAGGATATGATCATGATGCAGAAATCGAAATTGACTGGATTGATTCCGAAAAAGTAACAAAAGAAAATGTTGCTGAAATCATGAAAGACGTTGATGGTATCTTAGTTCCTGGTGGTTTCGGCGACCGTGCCATTGAAGGTAAAATTGCTGCTATTGAATATGCACGCGTAAACAAAGTGCCTTATTTTGGTATTTGTTTAGGAATGCAACTAGCAACTGTTGAATTTGCCCGTAATGTTCTTGGTCTTGAAGGAGCTCATTCTGCAGAAATCGAACCAGAAACAAAACATAACATCATTGATTTATTACCAGAACAAAAGAACATCGAAAACATGGGCGGAACACTTCGTTTAGGACTTTATCCAGCGCGTATTAAGCAAGGTACTAAAGCCGAGGCCGCTTATGGTACAACTCTTGTTGAAGAGCGTCACCGTCATCGTTATGAGTTTAATAACGAATATAGAGAGCAGATGGAAGAAGCTGGTATGATTGTTTCTGCAACAAGTCCAGATGGTCGTTTAGTTGAAGTAGTTGAATTAGCTGATCATCCTTGGTTTGTCGCTTGTCAATATCACCCAGAATTCATTTCTCGTCCAAATCGTCCGCAAAGCTTGTTTAAAGATTTTGTTGGCGCTGCACTTAATAATAAATAAGGTAATAATAAAAATCTCCCAGCCATAATTGGCTGGGAGATTTTTATTATTATTATTTAGTAGCACTAAGGTTCGAAGCTTTTGTCCAACCAATAAAGGTGGAGCTTGTTCTTATTCGATACCAAAGTTGCCCTTCGACCGTTGCTTGTTTATCCACGGTTAGTTTTTGACCTTTGTAAGCAGCTAAAGTGCCCCATCTAACATCCGCATCTACAACAGGAACTTTGTAGTACGCTTCGTTTACTTTGTTCGCAATCACATAGCGAGTTAAATTAGTATCTTTCTCCATGCTTTGCTTATAGAACGTATCGAGTGCACGAGTATCAACCCAACCGATTACTTTCCCGTCAATGCTGAATTGATACCAGGTAGTAATTACTGTTTTAGCTTCGCGCAAGATTCGCATGTTTTTACCTTGGTAGACCGAAAGTTGATTAACAAGTTTAGAGCCTTCCGTTCTGTAAGGTTTTGTCCAAACGGCATTGCCTGGCGCAGTTTTTACTCTAGCATAGGCTGTGGCGCCTTTATCATATTCAATTTTATCGTATGGCGTAGTTGTTGTTAAGTTCGAAGCTTTTGTCCAACCGATAAAAGTAGTGCTTGTTCTAACGCGGTACCAAAGCTGTCCTTCGACCGTTGCTTGTTTATCCACGGTTAGTTTTTGATCTTTATAAGCAGCTAAAGTGCCCCATCTAACATCCGCATCCACAACAGGCACTTTGTAGTACGCTTCGTTTACTTTGTTCGCAATCACATAGCGAGTTAAATTAGTATCTTTCTCCATGCTTTGCTTATAGAACGTATCGAGTGCACGAGTATCAACCCAACCGATTACTTTCCCATCAATACTAAATTGATACCAGGTAGTAATTACTGTTTTAGCTTCGCGCAAGATCCGCATGTTTTTGCCTTGGTAGACCGAAAGTTGATTGACAAGTTTAGAGCCTTCCGTTCTGTAAGGTTTTGTCCAAACGGCATTACCAGGTGCAGTTTTAACTCTAGCATAGGCTGTGACACCTTTATCGTATTCAATCTTATCAAATGGAGAGGTAGCTGTTAAGTTGGAAGCTTTCGTCCAACCAATAAAGGTAGTGCTTGTTCTAACGCGATACCAAAGTTGCCCTTCCACCGTTGCTTGTTTATCCACGGTTAGTTTTTGATCTTTATAAGCAGCTAAAGTGCCCCATTTGACATCCGCATCAACAACAGGTACTTTGTAGTAGGCCTCACCAGTTTTGTTGGAAGCGACATAGCGAGTTAAATTAGCTGGTTGTTCCATGCTTTGTTTGTAGAACGTATCGAGTGCACGAGTATCAACCCAACCGATTACTTTCCCGTCAATGCTGAATTGATACCAAGTAGTAATTGGTGTTTTAGCTTCACGCAAGATCCGCATGTTTTTACCTTGGTAGACAGAAAGTTGATTAACTAGTTTCGAGCCTTCTGTTCTGTAAGGTTTTGTCCAAACTGCATTACCAGGTGCAGTTTTAACTCTAGCGTAGGCTGTGACGCCTTTATCGTATTCGATTTTGTCGTAAGTAACTTTGCTAGCTTGAATCGCTTTGTACTTTTCATTAATCAATGTAACAAAACTATTGAAATTATAACCCCATTGGTTGAAATAAGAAACAGGATCAGTATGGGTTGTTCCGCCTAAATAACGTGTAACTGCATCGTGGGACCAGACTGTTCCTTTGCCGTCACTGTGCGCGCTATCAACAGGAAGGTTATATTGATCTAAAAGGTACGCAGCATAATAGGCATAGTTATTAATAGAACGAGCAAATTCATCGAATGTCTTCGAACGAACTAATTCAACTTGGATAAAACGAGCATTAGCATATTGTCCTGCTCCCCAAACACCATTTTCAGTAGGATGGATTTGGATTATACGAGACTTGTCTACAAAAGCGTGAACAAAGGCATTGTTGTAGTTGGTACTCATATAATTGATTTCACCTGTAATAGTAGATGAATTATTTGCTGTTTCATGAATAACTATTCCTTCTGGTTTGCCGTAACCATTACGATAGTTGAATTTAGGAAATTGGCTTTTTAATTGTTTTTCTATTTTTGCTGTTGAAAATTTGTTTGATTTAATATAGGCATTAACATCAGGGTATCCTGTTGTTGCGCGAAGCAAAGGGACTTGCTGTAGTACGCTATTAGTTCCATCTTCAAAGCCGTCATGTTCTTCCGTTGCAGTCCCATCTCTAACTCCTTTTGGGATATAAGTAGCTTGACCATCTGCTTTTTGCACCGGATCAATGGAAGCAGCACTTGCTTTTTCTGTAATCATAGTAGCGGAGGTGCCAATAAAAACAAGGCTTGCAAAAACAACCGCCGATTTTACTAATTTTTTCAAAGTTTAAATCCTCTCCTAACTGCACTACTTTTTATATTAAATAAAAGTATTCTATTTCTAATTATGACAACACGCCTGGTTGTAGTCAATGGATATTGGTAACAATGAACCTATTTACGTATGTTTTTTTCTGTAAAAGCAATAAAATTTCGATATGGTGTCCCAAAATGTAATTTTAACTAATTTAATGTATGTGAATTGTAATAGGTAAAAAGCCCTTCAATTTAACTAGCGTTTTCTTTCAGTCAAACAAGTTGACATCCTAAGGCCAAAATAGGAAACTAAATTATATATATAGGAAAGAGGGAGCGGCAATTTGCAAAAGAAAGCGATGATAATATACAATCCGGCAGCGGGTAAAAATAAGTTTAGAAAATTACTTCCGGATGCAGAAAAAATTTTAACAGAAGCAGATTTTGAAGTAACTTTAGTCCCATCAACTCCAGCACCTAAAAGTACTACATTTATTGCCAAACAAGCTGCAGAAGCCGGTTTTGATGTTGTAATTGCAGCAGGTGGAGATGGTACAGTAAATGAAGTTGTTAATGGGTTGATGCAAGTTGATACCCCACCGAAACTAGGAGTGTTACCGGTTGGAACGACGAATGATTATGCGAGAGCGTTAAATTTTGCTAAAAATCCACTCGAAGCACTTCGAATTATAGCCAAGCAAGAAACAATTCGTGTCGATATCGGTAAAGCCAATGAGACCGAATTTTTCATTAATAACGCAGCTGGTGGGAAAATAACCGAAATAACTTATGCTGTAAAAGAATCAATGAAATCCAAATGGGGCAGACTTGCTTATCTGTTTAGCGGTTTAACTGTTCTTCCAAAACTATCACCAGTGTACGTCGAAATTGCATATAACGATAAAATATTTAAAGGTGAGATTTTGCTGTTTTTTGTAAATAAGTCCAACTCGGTCGGTGGTATGGAGACATTGTGTCCTCCTGCTGAATTAAATAGTGGAATGTTTGAGTTATTAATTTTAAAGAAAGTCTCTCCTAAAACATTATTTCAATTATTTGCTTCTATAAAAAAGGGTACACACTTAAGTAGTCCGCATGTAATCCATGCGCGAACAAATAAAGTTACTATAAACAGCGAAGCAGATTTAAATGTTAGCTATGATGGTGTATATGGAGGAAAAGCACCGTATACATTAGAGGTAATCCCAGAAGCATTAGAAGTATTTGCTGATACAAATCGGATTTCTTCCCGTCTTAGAGGCTAAAGCGTTTACACTAGAAAATTTTCTAGTTTTTATGGTAAATTCATCACAAATCTGTTATCATATGTTTGTTAGGGGAAAATAGCTGCCACTATTTTTCACGGCGGAAATTCAAATCTTAGGGAAAATCAAAATGGTTTTCCTAAATTCCTGAGGGAGGAAATTGTATTATGCCTATCGTTAACATGACAGACATGCTGAAAAAAGCATTAGCTGGAAAATATGCTGTTGGTCAATTCAACATCAACAACCTTGAATGGACTCAAGCTATTTTGAAAGCTGCAGAAGCAGAAAAAGCACCAGTTATTTTAGGAGTTTCTGAAGGAGCTGCTAAATACATGGGAGGATTCAAAACAGTTGTAAAAATGACTGAAGGACTTGTAGAAGACCTGAAAATCACTGTACCTGTTGCGATTCATCTTGATCATGGTTCAAGCTTTGATTCTTGTAAAGCGGCTATCGATGCAGGATTCTCTTCTGTAATGATCGACGGCTCTCACCACCCAATCGACGAAAACATTGCAATGACTAAACAAGTTGTTGACTATGCGCATGCTAAAGGCGTATCTGTTGAAGCTGAAATTGGAACTGTTGGTGGAGACGAAGACGGAGTTACTGGCGGAATCAACTATGCTGATCCACAAGAATGTTTACGTGTAGTTAAAGAAGCTAACATTGATGCACTAGCTGCAGCATTAGGTTCTGTTCACGGTCCTTACCACGGCGAACCTGTTCTTGGTTTTGACGAAATGAAAGAAATCTCCGAACTTACAGGTGCTCCACTTGTACTTCACGGTGGTTCTGGAATTCCTGAACACCAAATCAAAAAAGCAATTGAACTAGGTCACAGTAAAATCAACGTTAACACTGAATGCCAAATCGTTTGGACTGCAGCTGTTCGCGAAAAATTAGCTACTGATGACAAAGTTTATGATCCACGTAAAGTAATCGGCCCTGGTGTGGACGCGATTATCAAAACTGTAACAGAAAAAATTCAAGAGTTTGGTTCTAACGGTAAAGCGTAAGACGAACTTTATGATGATATAAAAATAACTGGTAGGATCACTTGTTGATTTTACCAGTTATTTTTTATGTATTTCGAGGGTTAGTATAGAGGGAATTTAATTATCGTTATTAAGACTAATATGGTATGATAACTATAGCTTTCATTTAATAGACTGAATCAATCTAAATTTCCCGATAAAAAATCATGCTTCAGGCGCATGTTTTATCTAAATAAATGAGCCATAATGTAGTTAGTTATGTGATACGACTTACTATAGTTATGTTATAATAATATATTAAATGATGAATGAACCAACGAGGAAGAGAGTAGGCGATAGTAATGAATATAGGGATTTTTACGGATACCTACAGTCCGCAAATTAGCGGTGTAGCTACATCGATAATGATTATGGAAAACGAACTAAGAAAACAAGGGCACACTGTGTATATATTTACAACAACTGACCCAAACGCTGATAGAGAGAGCGAAGAGGGCCGTGTGTTTCGTTTACCAAGTATTCCGTTTGTCTTTTTCCCAGAACGTCGCGTAGCAATTGCTGGAATGAATAAGTTTATTAAGCTAGTAGGGCGCTTGGATTTAGATATAATTCACACACATACGGAGTTTTCATTAGGTCTATTAGGTAAGCGAATTGCTAAAAAATATCATATTCCATCTATCCATACCTACCACACAATGTATGTCGATTACTTGCATTATATTGCGAAAGGTAAAATTTTGACACCTTCTATGGTGGGTAAAATGACAAAATCGTTCTGTGATAGCTATGATGCCATAATCACTCCAACTGCAAAAGTAAGGCATCACTTAGAAGAGCAAGGTATCCACAAATTAATGTACACTGTTCCAACAGGCACAGATATTTCATCGTTCGCGCCAGTTGAAAAACAGCGAATTCTAAACTTGAAGAAACTACTTGGTATTGGAGAAAATGATCCAGTGATACTATCACTTGGAAGAATTGCGCATGAAAAAAATATCGATGCGATTATTAATGCAATGCCAGAAGTCCTTCAAACCAAAACCACAGCCAAATTGGTTATTGTTGGCGATGGTCCTGTGCGCAAAGACTTAGAAAAATTAGTAGAAGAAAAACAATTAGCAGATCATGTTATTTTCACTGGTGCAGTAGACTGGGAAAATATTAGTTTATATTATCAATTAGGGGATCTGTTTGTGAGTGCTTCAACGACAGAAACACAAGGTTTGACTTATGCAGAAGCAATGGCCGCTTCTTTACCAGTTGTTGCCAAACGTGATGAAAGTATTGAAGGCTTTTTAAGCGACAGAGAAACAGCCTTTTTATTCAATGAAGATGATGAGCTTGCATCACTGTTAATAAATATACTTTCAGACAAAAATACAGCCACATTGGTCGCTACGAATGGCCGAGTAAAAGTGGAATCCATTTCTGCGGATCAATTTGGAATCAACATTGAATCTACATACAATGAAGTTCGTGAAATATACCGAGTAAAGCGCCAAAATGGGACGATTAAAGTAAAGCCCACGCTGATAAAAAGTAAAATAGCTTCACAAGTATTTTCACTATCATCTTCTACACACGTTCAAAGGAAAGAGAGGTCATCGCGGCGTGATTAAGTTGACAATGCTATCTTCGGCAGAAAAAGTAAAAGGTCAGGGTGTGGCATCAGCTTACCGCGAACTTGTGAATTTGCTAGAAGAACGATATAAGAATGAAATTGATATGAAGATTAATAGTTTTGAGAAATCGGATATCACGCATTACCATACCGTTGATTTCCGTTTTTTTCTTTCGACTTTTTTTAAGAAGAAACGAGGCGTTCGGGTCGGATATGTCCATTTTTTACCCGAAACAATGGAAGGGAGCCTCAAATTACCTTGGATTGCCCGCGTAGTTTTCTATAAATATTTGATTGGTTTTTATAAACGAATGGATGAGATTGTTGTTGTAAATCCCTCTTTTATTCCCAAACTTACGGCTTATAATATTCCAGCAGAAAAAATTCATTATATCCCGAATTTCGTTTCAAAAAAGAGCTTTTTCCCCATTTCAAAAGGAGAAAAAGAACTTGCTCGGGCAAAATATGAAATTCCGGCGGATAAATTTACCGTGATTGGAATTGGTCAAGTGCAACATCGTAAAGGTGTGCTTGATTTTATTGAGGTTGCTAAACAACTTCCTGATGTTCAATTTGTTTGGGCAGGCGGATTTTCTTTTGGTAAAATCACTTCTGGCTACGAGGAATTGAAGAAAATCTATGATAATCCACCAAGTAATGTGAAATTCATTGGAATTGTGGATCGTTCTGAAATGAATTCATGTATTAATATGGCAGATGTGTTCTTTATGCCATCTTACAACGAATTATTTCCAATGGCGATTTTGGAAGCGATGAGTTGTGATGTTCCGATATTATTACGAAATTTAGATCTGTATGAAGAAATTTTAGATGGCTATTATGTAAAAGAAGTAGATAACCCTGGTTTTATTAGGGCTATCGAACGTTTAGAAAATGATACAAATTATTATAATGAAATGTTACAAGCATCAAAACGAGGAGCGGCTTATTATTCAGAGGATCGACTGGCTGAAATATGGTTGGACTTTTATCAAGGATTATTAACGAAGGAGTGAAAGGTAATGAGTGGAGGCGCAAAGAAAAACCTATTTAATATTGCGATTGTATTAGCCATTAGCATCGGCTTCATTATTTGGCAATTTCAAGGCGTAGATATCTCCACTTTTTTTGCTTCGATGTTAAAAGTGAACCCTTGGTGGCTCTCGGCTGCCTTTGCTGCAATGTTTATTTATTGGTTTTTAGAAGCGGTTGTTTTACAAACTGCATCTAAACCAGCGAATAAGGACCAACGTTTTTTTTCGTCATTCCGGATTACAATGATTGGCCAATTTTTTAATACCATTACTCCAATGGCGACTGGCGGACAGCCTGCGCAACTCGTTATGTTGACGAAGCAAGGCATGGATGCGGGGCGAGGAAGTTCAGTCTTACTTGTAAAATTCATTATTTACCAAGCGATGGTCGTACTGAACTTTTTAGTTATCTTGATTTTTGGTATTCATTATTTAATGACTGGCGTGACACAATTGAAATTCCTTGTTTTACTAGGGTTTGGTGTGCATGTTATTGTCATCGCTGCGCTTATTTTAGTAGGAAGAAGCCAAAAGTTCACGACAAAATTAGTGCACGTTTTACTTATACCAACACGTTTATTTATGAAAAAAGAAAAAGTTTCTAATTTAAGAAATACATTAGATGAGAAAATTATTACTTTCCATGAAGAAAGTAGCCGAATTGGTAAAGATTGGAAATTAATTGTTCGTTGTTGTTTTTATACAACGTTGCAACTTTGGATTTACTTCTCAATCCCTTTCTTTATTTTACAAGCGATTGGTGTGACAGGAATTGGCCTGTATATGGCGATTACGTATCATGCTTTTATTATTATGTTTGCGACAGTCATGCCAACGCCGGGTGGGGCTGGGGGAGCTGAGTATACTTTCACTTTGTTATTCGGTATGTTACTCGGTCCGGCAAAACTCCTAATGGCACTTGTTTTATGGCGGATTATTACTTATTATAGCTGCATCGTTTTCGGGGCGGGCGCATTATTAATAAAAGATACAGCTTCGAAAAAAATTAAACCGCGTATCAAAGCACTCGCAAAAGCACCAGCCAAAAATATACCACAATGATTAAAAGCTTGGGACGTAATGTTCCCAGCTTTTTAGGGAAAGCATTTCTTGCAAAGTAAAACAAATTAATGGATAATGAAACAGTATTACATGCTTCAAGAAAGAAGGGTACATTTGTGACGGATAAATTGATTATTCGAGGCGGTAAAAAATTAGCTGGTACTTTGCAAGTGGATGGCGCAAAAAATAGTGCGGTGGCATTAATTCCAGCGGCAATTTTGGCGGAGTCTGAAGTGGTTTTAGAAGGTTTACCAGATATTTCGGATGTTCACACACTTTATAATATTTTAGAAGAGCTTGGCGGCACGGTTCGCTATGATAATAAAACAGCAGTTATTGATCCAACAGATATGATTTCTATGCCACTTCCATCGGGAAATGTGAAGAAATTACGTGCGTCCTATTATTTAATGGGTGCAATGTTAGGCCGATTTAAAAAAGCGGTTATTGGACTTCCAGGCGGTTGTTACTTAGGGCCACGTCCAATCGACCAACATATAAAAGGTTTTGAAGCATTAGGCGCAAAAGTAACGAACGAGCAAGGTGCGATTTATTTGCGTGCCGATGAACTCAAAGGTGCACGGATTTATTTAGATGTTGTAAGTGTTGGAGCGACAATCAATATCATGCTAGCGGCTGTTCGTGCAAAAGGAAAAACGGTTATCGAAAATGCAGCAAAAGAGCCAGAAATTATTGATGTTGCAACGCTTTTAACAAATATGGGAGCAATTATTAAAGGTGCAGGAACTGATACTATTCGAATCACTGGGGTAGAGCATTTACATGGTTGTCATCATACAATTATTCCAGACCGAATCGAAGCAGGGACATTCATGGTACTTGCAGCAGCTTCTGGGAAGGGAGTACGAATCGAAAATGTTATTCCTACCCATTTAGAAGGAATCATTGCAAAGCTCACAGAAATGGGCGTTCCAATGGATATCGAAGAAGATGCTATTTTTGTTGGGGAAGTAGAAAAAATAAAAAAAGTAGATATTAAAACTTACGCTTATCCAGGCTTCCCAACGGACTTACAACAACCGTTAACTGCTCTTTTAACACGTGCGGAAGGTAGTAGTGTCATCACTGATACAATTTATCCAAGCCGTTTTAAACACATTGCGGAGATTGAACGAATGGGCGGTAAGTTTAAACTTGAAGGTCGTTCGGCTGTCATAAATGGTCCTGTGCAACTTCAAGGTTCTAAAGTGACAGCGACAGATTTACGCGCCGGTGCAGCGCTTGTAATTGCAGCACTTTTAGCTGACGGAGAAACTGAAATTCACGGGGTGGAACATATCGAACGTGGTTACAGTAAGATTATTGAAAAATTATCTGCTATTGGCGCAAATATTACTCGTAGTAGCGCAGCAGAAACAAAATTATAAAAAATGAGGCTGAACGAATCAAGTCGTTTCAGCCTTCCCTCTAAATCCCTCCATTATCATTTATTCCTAAATACTATTTATTAACTCAAAAAGGTGGTACATATATGGCTAAACTGTCCATTGCACACTTAGAAAGTTTAACAATCAAAGAGATATATGCCTTAGCAAAAGAACACAAAATTACTTACTATAGTAAATTAACAAAACGAGAATTGATTTTTGCTTTATTAAAATCAAACGCAGAAAAAGAAGGATTTTTCTTCATGGAAGGTGTATTAGAAATTATTCCAAATGAAGGTTTTGGCTTCTTACGCCCTATCAACTATTCATCTAGTTCGGAAGATATTTACATCTCTGCTTCCCAAATTAGACGTTTCGAGTTAAGAACTGGGGATAAGGTTTCTGGAAAAGTTCGTCCTCCGAAAGAAAATGAACGTTACTTTGGCTTACTCCATGTTGAGGCTGTCAATGGAGAAAATCCTGAAGTGGCTAAAGAAAGAGTGCATTTCCCAGGACTAACACCGCTTTATCCAGATCGTCAAATTCATTTAGAAACAGGCAAAAATCCTATTTCCACAAGAACGATTGATTTGATTTCACCAATTGGTTTTGGTCAACGCGGACTTATTGTAGCTCCACCAAAAGCAGGTAAAACGGTATTACTTAAAGAAATTGCGAACGCGATTACTACTAATCATCCAGAGTCAGAATTGATTGTCTTGTTAATTGATGAGCGTCCGGAAGAAGTAACTGATATCGAACGTTCTGTAAAGGCCGATGTTGTCAGTTCCACATTTGATGAGGTACCTGAAAATCACATTAAAGTAGCAGAACTGGTTCTTGAACGAGCGATGCGTTTAGTAGAACAAAAACGCGATGTGGTCATTTTAATGGATAGTATTACGCGACTTGCGAGGGCCTATAACCTAGTGATTCCGCCAAGTGGTCGAACACTTTCAGGGGGGATTGATCCTGCTGCATTCCATAGACCGAAGCGCTTCTTTGGAGCTGCTCGTAATATTGAAGAGGGTGGAAGCTTAACCATTCTTGCCACAGCATTAGTTGACACGGGTTCTCGAATGGACGATGTTATTTACGAAGAATTCAAAGGGACAGGCAACATGGAGTTACATCTTGATCGCCAACTTGCAGAACGTCGCGTTTTTCCTGCTATCGATATGCGTCGCTCCGGCACAAGAAAAGAAGAATTACTACTATCCAAAGAGCGTCTTGAACAACTCTGGAAAATCCGCAAAGCGATGCCGAAACAAAGCGATGGACTAGATATTTCAGAACGATTTGTACGTTATTTGAAGAAAACGGAGAATAATGAAGCTTTTTATGAGTTACTACAAGAAGAGATGTTTAAAAAATAAATCAAAAATTTCACATAGAAAGAAGTTATTTTATGAGCAAAATAAGACAATTATTAAATAAAATTCCGTGGTACACAGATCAGGTACACAGTATTTTTATGTATTTAATAATGGGTGGATTTACTACCATTATTAATATAGTAACATTTTGGCTATGTACATATATTTTGAACTGGGATTATCGTATTGCAAATACCATTGCTTTTATCGCATCAGTACTTTTTGCCTACTTTTCGAATAAAAAATTTGTTTTTGATAGTTATACACCAACTTGGAAAGACCGCCTCCGTGAAGCGAGTTCATTTTTTGGTTTTCGTTGTTTAACCTATATAATAGATATTTTAGTCATGATTCTGTTAATCAGTTATTTATCTGTAGACGAATTATGGGCGAAAATCTGGACCAATATTATTGTGCTTGTACTGAACTACGTGTTTAGCAAATGGATAATCTTTAAAGTGCAAAAATAATCTTGCTTGTTTGCTTCAACATTGTTATAATATCTATACTGTGTGTAAAAGCACTTAATTACTCTGTTTCAGATGATTCAGGGCGAAGGAGTTGAAAAGAAATGAAAACTGGAATTCATCCTGAGTACCGTCCAGTGGTATTTGTTGATACTAGTACTGATTTCAAATTTTTGTCAGGTTCTACTAAGAGCTCAAGCGAAACAATTAAATGGGAAGATGGCAACGAGTATCCATTACTACGTGTCGAAATCTCTTCTGATTCGCACCCGTTCTATACTGGTAAACAAAAACATGCGACTGCAGACGGCCGTGTGGACCGCTTCAACAAAAAATACGGTCTCAAATAAGACTGTATGTAACGAACGAAATAATTTGCGCACTCAGCTTTTGCTGGGTGTGTTTTTTTATGGAATTATTTCTCAGAACTACTAAAAATAAAAACTTTCCTTTCAAGGGTTTACTTTTCCCTGTGAAGTTGCGTATAATATCACTAATTACTTTTTTTATGAGTAGGTATTAAAAAAGTTAAATTTTCTGTTTTGTTAAACAATAATAAGGAGGTTTTCAAGTGGAAGCAAAGTTACAAGTAGGTGTGTTAGGATTTGGAACGGTAGGTAGCGGTGTTATTCATATTTTAGAAGAGCATCAAGAAAAAATTAGTCAAGTAACTGGATACCATATTTCTGTTAAGAAAGTGCTAGTTCGTGACTTAGAAAAAAATCGCCGTTATGAAACAAAAGGTTTTGAACTAACCACCAATCCGTCTGATGTACTGGATGATCCAGAGATTGCTGTTGTTGTCGAGGTTATGGGCAGCATCACAACTGCGCGGGAATACATTTTGCAGGCCTTGAAAGCTGGAAAACATGTAGTAACTGCGAATAAGGATTTGATTGCGCTACACGGCGACGAATTAGTGGCAGTTGCACAAGCTAATAATTGTGATTTGTTTTATGAAGCGAGCGTTGCAGGTGGGATTCCGATTTTACGTACAATCGTAAACAGCCTTGCTGCGGATAAAATTCAAAAAGTAATGGGAATCGTCAACGGGACGACCAATTTTATGCTAACAAAAATGACGACAGAGAAAAAGTCATACGAAGATGTTTTAGCAGAAGCCCAAGCACTAGGTTTTGCCGAGTCTGACCCAACGAATGACGTGGACGGAATCGATGCCGCAAGAAAAATGGTTATTATGACAAGACTCGCATTTGGTATGAATGTGAATTTAGATAATGTAGAAACAAATGGTATTCGCGGGATTTCGCCTGAAGATATCGATGTAGCTTACCAATTAGGTTATAAAATTAAACTAGTAGGTACGGCGGAAGAAACAAACGGCACAGTTAATGTCAACGTGGGGCCGGTTTTATTACCAAAGGCTCATCCGCTTGCAGGTGTTAACTATGAAAATAATGCCGTATTTGTAACTGGTGCAGCAGTCGGAGAAACAATGTTTTACGGACCTGGTGCTGGCGAATTACCAACTGCGACCAGTGTGGTTAGTGATTTAATTACCGTTGCTAAAAATAGCCGTCTTGGTACTAATGGGAATGCTTTTAACAGCTACAAACACGAAACGAAGCATACACCGAAAGAACAAGTTTTCTCGAAATACTATCTTCGTCTAACAATGGACGATAAAACAGGAACCTTCCTTAAGTTGACGCAAATTTTTGCAGAAGCCGGTGTTGGTTTTGATAAAATTTTGCAACAACCGTATGATGATTTTACGGCGACCGTTGTTATCGTGACACATTCAACTAGTCAAGCACAATTAGAACAAGCAATCGCTAGGGTCAAAGATGAGCCAGAAATGCAAATGCTCGCAAAATATTCCGTTGTGGAGGGTTAAATATGTATAAAGGTTTACTAGAAAAATATAAAGAATATCTACCAGTAACTGATAAAACACCAATGATCTCACTTGCGGAAGGAAATACACCACTTATTCCATTACCGAATTTGTCCAAAGAACTGGGTGTTACTTTATACGGAAAATATGAAGGCTTAAATCCAACCGGTTCTTTTAAAGACCGTGGAATGGTTATGGCTGTTGCTAAAGCGAAAGAAGAAGGTGCCGAAGCGGTTATTTGTGCATCCACTGGGAATACTTCTGCTGCGGCTGCGGCATACGCAACACGTGCGGGATTAAAAGCGTACATTGTTATTCCAGAAGGCAAAGTCGCTCTAGGAAAATTAGCGCAAGCAGTTATGTACGGCGCAGATATTATCTCAATTCAAGGTAATTTTGATGAAGCGTTAAAATCGGTTCGTGAACTGGCTGAAACAGAAGCAGTAACGCTTGTAAACTCGGTAAATCCTTATCGTTTAGAAGGTCAAAAAACAGCTGCATTCGAAATTTGTGAGCAATTAGGTTCTGCTCCAGATGTCCTTGCAATCCCAGTAGGTAATGCCGGAAACATTTCTGCCTACTGGAAAGGGTTTAAAGAGTGGAATGAGGCCAAGGCTTCTGGACTTCCACGGATGCATGGTTTTGAAGCGGAAGGTGCGGCTGCGATTGTTCAAGGTAAACCGATTGATAATCCGGAAACAATTGCAACGGCGATTCGTATCGGAAATCCAGCTAGTTGGGAGCTTGCAGAAGCAGCTCGCGATGAATCTGGCGGATATATCCATTCTGTAACAGATGATGAAATTGTAAATGCGTATAAAAAAATTGCAGCACAAGATGGTGTCTTTATCGAGCCAGGTTCAGCCGCTTCATTAGCTGGTGTCATCCAACATGTAGCAAATGGAACAATTAAAAAAGGCGAAACAGTAGTTTGTGTCTTTACTGGAAACGGCTTGAAAGATCCGGATACTGCGATGAGTGTGCATGAAATTCCAATTTCTCATGTGGATGATATCGAAGCAATGCGCACACATTTACGTTCAGGAGTGAAAGCTTAATGCGTATTCGTGTACCGGCAACAACGGCCAATCTTGGCCCTGGCTTTGATTCGTGTGGTTTAGCGTTAACGTTATATTTAACGCTTGATATTGGAGCGGAAGCAGACTCTTGGTATATCGAACATAATATTGGCGGCGGGATTCCGCATGATGAAACCAATGTAATTATCGAAACGGCCTTAAACCTGGCGCCTAATTTAACGCCGCATCATTTAGTGATGACCTGTGATATACCGCCAGCTCGTGGACTCGGTAGTAGTTCTGCAGCGGTTGTTGCGGGGATTGAATTAGCCAATACACTTGCTGAACTTAACCTTTCAAAAGAGGAAAAAGTTCGGATAGCTGCTGAAATAGAAGGGCATCCCGATAATGTTGCGCCTGCTGTTCTTGGAAACTGGGTCGTAGGAGCGAAATTAGATGGAGAAGATTTCTATGTACGCCACCTTTTTCCGGATTGTGCTTTAATTGCTTTTATTCCAAAGGCAGAACTTCTTACTTCGGAAAGTCGCGGTGTTTTGCCTGATACGCTTCCATTCAAAGAAGCTGTCCAAGCGAGCAGTATCGCCAATGTAATGATTGCAGCAATTTTACGCAATGATATGGCGCTAGCTGGTGAAATGATGGAACGTGATTTATGGCATGAAAAATATCGCAGTCAATTAGTGCCACACTTAACACAAATTCGCGATGTTGCAAAAAGCCAAGGAGCCTATGCTGCTTGTTTGAGCGGTGCGGGCCCAACTGTCTTAGTGTTCGCTCCAAGAAACCTCGCTAACACACTGCAAACATCTTTACAAACACTGGAAATCGATGCAGACGTTCTTCTTCTTGATGTCGAAGGGAGCGGCGCAGAAGTTTTTCGTTAAAATCAAGCTATGCCCCTATGCGGCGTAGCTTTTTTTAACTATATGTCCCAATTTGTGCCGCTCTATGATAAAATAGGAAAAGAGTTTATAAAGTTAAAGGGAGCGGTCTTAATGGCACAATTATTTTTCCGTTATGGTTCCATGAATAGTGGGAAAACCATTGAAATTCTAAAAGTCGCACATAATTATGAAGAACAAAATAAAACAGTGGCTATCTTTACTTCAGGTATTGACGATAGAGACCAAGTTGGCTTCATTTCAAGTCGAATTGGACTGAAACGAGAAGCAACTCCTATTTTTAGTGACACAAATATTTTTGAAATCGTAGCGAATATTAAACCAAAACCAAATTGCGTTCTTTTAGATGAATCGCAATTTCTAGAAAAAGAACACGTATTTCAGTTAGCGAAAATTGTGGATGAATTAAATATCCCAGTTATTGCTTATGGTTTAAAAAATGATTTTCGAAATGAATTATTCGAAGGCTCGAAATACTTGCTATTATATGCAGATAAACTAGAAGAAATGAAAACAATTTGCTGGTTTTGTGCTAAAAAGGCAACGATGGTTCTGCGCGTGGATGACAAAGGAAAACCAGTTTATACAGGTGAACAAATTATGATTGGCGGAAATGACCACTATTACCCTGTGTGTCGCAAATGTCATGCCAATCCACCAATAAAATAATTAAAAGAGGTGTTGAAATACAATGTATGATCGATTACAGGCGGTGGAAGACCGTTATGATGAACTAAATGAGTTATTAAGTGATCCAGATGTAGTATCGGATCCAAAACGACTACGCGACCTTTCCAAAGAACAATCCGGCATTACGGCGACAGTCGAAACGTACCGCGAATACAAAAATGTGAACGAACAAATTAACGAAACAAAGGAACTCCTAGGAGAAAAACTAGACGATGAAATGCGCGAAATGGCCAAAGAAGAATTCGCGGAACTTCAAAAAGAAAAGGCAGACTTAGAAGAACGACTAAAACTATTACTCGTTCCAAAAGATCCTAATGATGACAAAAACGTTATTTTAGAAATCCGTGGAGCAGCTGGTGGAGATGAAGCAGCTTTATTTGCCGGCGATTTATTCCGTATGTACAGCAAATATGCGGAATCACGCGGCTGGAAAGTAGAAATCATGGACGCGAACCCGACCGGTATTGGCGGTTACAAAGAAATTATTGCGATGATGAACGGAAATGATGCCTTTTCCCGAATGAAATATGAGAACGGGGCGCACCGTGTTCAACGTGTACCAGAAACAGAATCAGGCGGTCGAATCCATACATCAACAGCGACAGTAGCCATTTTGCCAGAAGCGGAAGAAGTAGAAATTGAACTGCACGATAAAGATATCCGCACTGATACATTTGCGTCTACTGGTGCCGGTGGACAAAGTGTCAATACGACGATGTCAGCTGTACGTCTAACGCATATTCCAACCGGGATTGTCGTATCGATGCAAGATGAACGTTCCCAGCTAAAAAATAAAGACAAAGCGATGAAAGTATTACGCGCACGTGTATATGATAAATTTGAACGTGAAGCTCGCGAAGAATATGATGCCAACCGTAAATCAGCTGTAGGTACGGGTGACCGCTCCGAACGTATCCGGACTTACAACTATCCGCAAAACCGCGTAACCGACCATCGCATCGGCTTAACCATTCAAAAGCTAGATCAAATTATGGAAGGTAAACTCGATGAAATCATTGATGCGCTTATCCTAGAAGATCAAACAAGTAAATTGGAGCATTTAAATGACGCAAATTAGTCAGTTGCTAAAAAATGCTGAAGCCATCCTTCTTGAAAAAGGGCTAGACCAAAATGCAGCAGAAATTTTACTAGAAACCAGAATGGGACTTTCGCGTTCTGAGCTTTGGATGGAAATAAGTCGTGAACTTGAACCAAATCATGAAAAGCAATTCGAGGAAGATTTTGCTAGATACTTAGCTGGTGAGCCGGTGCAGTATATTTTAAAAACAGCACCTTTTTATGGCTATGATTTTTTAGTGACAGAAGATGTCCTTATTCCGCGTCCCGAAACAGAAGAGTTAGTCGCTTGTGCGGAGGATTTTTTGAAAAAACATCCAGTTAAAAACGTACTAGATGTATGCACCGGAAGCGGGATTATCGCGATTGCACTCAAAAAAGCATTTCCTGATATTTCGATGACGGCTTCTGATATTTCTGCTCCAGCACTTGCCGTGGCCAAAAAGAATGCATTGTTATTAAATGCGGATGTGCGTTTTGTCGAAACAGATTTACTTGAAGCATTTAAACAAAACGAAGAACGATTCGATATGATTGTCGCCAATCCGCCCTATATTTCTGAAGCAGAAAAAGCAGAAATGTCGGATTATGTGCTAAAAAACGAACCTTCATTAGCATTATTTGCTGAAAATGATGGACTCGCTATTTATGAACGATTTGTGGATAACTTACAATATGTCCTAAATTCCTCTTTTTGGGTAGGGGTGGAGATAGGTTATACACAAGGCGAGCGTGTAAAACAACTATTCGAAAAAAGTTATCCACATTCCACAGTTATTATCCACAAAGATATCAATTCAAAAGATCGCTACGTAACATGCTCTAATATATTGGTATAAAGGCGTTTCTATAAAAGAAGCGTCTTTTTCTTTGGAAAGTTATCCACAAAACTGTGGATAAAATGTTGTGCAAAAAAATTTTTTAATCAAATCTTAATAAAGAAAATGGCTTTTTTACTTAGCTTTACGAATTATCCACATTTCACAAGAAGTTATCCCCATTGACAAAGTTATTATCCACAGTTTGGGGATAACTTTTGTTCAAAAATAGCGATTTACAGGTTTTAAAAAACAATACTGTAAAAATAAGGCGGAAAACGTTAAAATATAATAGAAGTTATGTAAAGGGGACCGGAATTCATGCAAACCATTCATTGGAACATAAATAACCAACAATCAAACCAAGTAATCTTTCAGGAAGCAGCCAAATTACTCCGAAGCGGTGAATGCGTGGCTTTTCCAACTGAAACAGTGTACGGTCTTGGTGCAGACGCAACTAACCAAGCTGCTGTTCAAAAAATATATGAAGCGAAAGGCCGTCCGTCAGATAACCCATTAATTGTCCACATCGCCCGTCGTGAACAAATGGATCCATTTGTTGCAAGTTATCCAGTAAAAGCCATCCAGCTCATGGAAAAATTTTGGCCGGGTCCGCTAACGGTTATTCTTCCATTGAAAAAAGATAGTTTGGCAACTAATGTTTCTGCGGGTTTATCCACAGTAGGCGTCCGTATGCCGGAACACCCTGTTAGTCTAGCATTGATAGATGCAGCGAATATTCCTGTTGCGGCTCCAAGCGCGAATCGTTCAGGAAAACCAAGTCCGACGACGGCGAGTCATGTAATAGAAGATTTAGATGGAAAAATAGCCGGAATTATCGATGGCGGCGCAACTGGTGTAGGTTTAGAATCCACCGTTATTGATTGTTCTTTAGATATCCCAGTTATTCTGCGCCCAGGCGGTGTTACAAAAGAACAGATTGAACAAATAATTGGCCCTGTTGATATAGCGACAAACAACACGAAAGAAACGGAAAAACCAAAAGCACCTGGCATGAAATACACGCACTATGCCCCGAAAGCGCCAGTTTATCTAATAGAAGGATCTATCCAATTTTGGCAAAGTGAAATAAATAAAGCGGAAGCTGCGAATAAAAAACTCGGTATTTTGGCGACAAAAGAACTGATAAATCAACTAAACACGAGCGGTACCATCGAAATAACTGGCAGTATAAATGCATTGGACGAAATTGCTACAAGTCTTTACAAAGGTTTACGGGCTTTCGACCATGCTGATGTAGATGTGATTTTTGCGGAAGTGTATCCAGAAACGGAACTTGGAGCAGCGATTATGAACCGATTAGAAAAAGCTGCTGGCAACAGGAGGATTCGCGAATGAAGGTATTATTTGTTTGTACAGGAAATACGTGCCGAAGCCCTTTAGCTGAAAAACTCTTGCAGAACTTGCGTCCGGATTTAGATGTTCGTTCGGCTGGGACACGTGCTCTGGACGGGGATGCCATCTCTGAAAACTCACGTCAAATTCTCGCGCAGATGAATTTGCCAACAACGCACCAAGCTAAAAAAGTTAAAAAAGCAGATATAGATTGGGCAGACCAAATCTACGTAATGACTCAAAATCATCAAGCGGAACTAAAAAGCCTTTTTCCAAAAGCGAGCGATAAAATTCAACTAATTTCCGAAGATAAAACAGATATTCCAGATCCTTACGGTGGATCAATCGAGCAATACGAAATCACCTATTACGAACTAAAAAGTGCAATTTCCGAACGTTTTTTATAAGTGAAGCGCTTCACTATCGGAAATTGCGTTTTTTTATTCCAAAATGCTTGCTTTTCTATCCGATTTAAGTAATTATTAAAGATAATACATAACAGTTCACTTGAAAAATTTATCAGAAAAGGATGGGGTCCACAGATGGTCTATTTACAAAAGCAAGATAAGGAAGTTTTTGATGCAATTAAGTTAGAGCTTGGTAGACAACGCGCGAATATCGAATTAATCGCATCTGAGAATTTTGTTAGTGAGCAAGTAATGGAAGCTATGGGATCTGTATTAACGAATAAATATGCAGAAGGTTACCCAGGGAAACGCTATTACGGCGGATGTGAATTCGTGGATATTGTGGAAGATTTAGCACGCGACCGCGCGAAAAAATTATTTGGCGCTGAATATGCGAATGTCCAACCACACTCAGGTGCTCAAGCGAATATGGCAGTTTATCATACAGTGCTTGAACCAGGCGATACTGTTCTTGGTATGAACCTTTCACATGGTGGGCATTTAACACATGGTAGCCCAGTAAATTTCAGCGGTGTTTTATACAATTTTGTTGAATACGGCGTTCGTGAAGATACGAAAGAAATTGATTACGATATTGTTCGTGAAGCAGCTTTAAAACATAAACCAAAAATGATTGTAGCTGGCGCAAGTGCTTATCCACGTAAAATTGATTTTGCTAAATTCCGCGAAATTGCTGATGAAGTTGGCGCATACTTAATGGTAGATATGGCGCATATTGCTGGTCTTGTTGCTGCTGGCTTGCATCAAAATCCAGTTCCTTATGCTGATTTTACAACGACAACTACCCATAAAACGCTTCGTGGACCTCGCGGCGGAATGATTTTAGCCAAAGCAGAATGGGAACAAAAATTAAATAAATCGATTTTCCCAGGAATCCAAGGTGGACCGTTAATGCACGTAATCGCAGCGAAAGCAGTGGCGTTTGGTGAAGCGTTACAACCTGAATTCACGGCGTACTGTGAACAAATTATTCGTAACTCTAAAAAATTAGCAGAAACACTTCAAGCGAATGATGTTGCTGTTTTAACAGGTGGTTCGGATAATCATTTATTATTAATTGATTTAAAACCACTTGGCTTAACAGGAAAAGCAGCGGAGAAAGTATTAGATGAAGTTGGTATTACCGTGAATAAAAATACCATTCCATTCGAAACGGAAAGCCCATTTGTCACAAGTGGTATCCGTGTAGGTGTTGCTGCAGTGACCACTCGTGGATTTGATGAAGTTGCGATTGAAAAAGTTGGTGTACTTATTTCAGAAGTACTGCATAATTTAGAAAATGAAGAAGTTCTCGCAGATGTAAAAGCACGCGTGGCTACTTTAACAAATGAATATCCGCTTTATCCAAGTTTATAAAATAAGTGATCCGGTTTTTTCTATAAAATAGAGAAAACCGGTTTTTTTCATGTATAGCAAATTAATCCTTGCACTTGTGTCTTGTTCTGATACAATAAGAGAAGGAAATTTTCAATATCAAAGGAGCGAACTAATCGATGGCAAATGTACACGTAATTAATCACCCACTAGTCCAACACAAATTAACAATCATTCGAGACAAAAATACGGGAACAAAAGCATTCCGCGAACTTGTAGATGAAGTCGCTACATTAATGGCGTACGAAATTACACGTGATATGGAACTCGAAGACATCCAAGTAGAAACACCACTACAAACAACAACTGCGAAAACACTTACTGGTAAAAAATTAGGGATTGTTCCTATTTTAAGAGCTGGTCTTGGTATGCAAGATGGTATTTTAAAACTTATTCCTGCAGCAAAAGTAGGGCATGTAGGTCTTTATCGTGACCATGATACACTAGAACCAGTCGAATATTTTGTAAAACTACCTTCTGACGTAGAAGAACGTCTTTTCATCGTTGTAGATCCAATGCTTGCAACTGGCGGATCCGCAATTATGGCTATCGATTGCTTGAAAAAACGCGGCGCTCGCAACATGAAATTCATGTGTCTAGTAGCAGCTCCTGAAGGCGTTAAAGCCCTTCAAGACGCACATCCAGACGTAGAAATCTACGTAGCTGGTTTAGACGAGAAGTTAGACGAAAATGGTTATATCCGTCCAGGCTTAGGAGATGCTGGCGATAGATTATTCGGAACTAAATAAATAACAATCTCCTCGGTAATAGTGAGATAAGGAATTATAAACAGTACTGCTTTTTAACAGGCTGGGAAATTTTTTGTCGAGCTATTTCTGAGGAGTTTTTTTATAAGGAGGCCCGAAATTGGCTAAAATCAAAGTAATGAGTATCTTTGGGACAAGACCAGAAGCAATAAAAATGGCACCACTCGTTTTGGCACTAGAAAAAGAACCAGAAACATTTGAGTCAACGGTAGTGATTACAGCTCAACACCGTGAAATGCTAGATCAAGTCTTAGAGATTTTTGATATTAAACCAGATATTGACTTAGATATTATGAAAAAAGGCCAAACTTTAGCTGAAATAACTTCGCGTGTAATGAATGGAATTAATGAAGTTATTGCAGCCGAAAATCCGGATATCGTTCTAGTTCACGGCGATACAACAACAAGTTTTGCAGCAGGACTAGCTACCTTTTATCAACAAAAAATGCTCGGACATGTCGAAGCTGGACTTAGAACATGGAATAAATATTCGCCGTTTCCAGAAGAGATGAATCGCCAGTTAACTGGTGTAATGGCGGATATGCACTTTTCTCCAACTAAACAAGCGAAAGAAAATCTGCTTGCGGAAGGAAAAGATCCGGGTACTATTTTTGTGACTGGAAATACGGCGATTGATGCCCTTAGAACAACTGTGCAAAAAGATTACCACCATCCAATCTTGGGAAATCTTGGCGACAATCGTTTAATACTTATGACGGCTCACCGCAGGGAAAATTTAGGCGAACCGATGCAAGGGATGTTTGAGGCGGTTCGAGAAATCGTGGAAAGTCGTGAGGATGTTGAACTCGTTTATCCGATGCATTTGAATCCAGCCGTTAGAGAAAAAGCGACGAAAATCTTAGGTGGACATGAACGCATTCATTTAATCGAGCCACTCGACGCAATTGATTTTCATAATTTCTTGCGCAAGTCTTATCTTGTTTTTACCGATTCAGGCGGTGTACAAGAAGAAGCTCCAGGCATGGGCGTGCCAGTTTTAGTTTTACGTGATACGACGGAGCGTCCAGAAGGAATCGAAGCCGGGACGTTGAAACTAATTGGAACAAATAAAGAGAATCTAATTAAAGAAGCACTGAATTTGCTGGATAATAAAGAAAATCATGATAAAATGGCACACGCGGTAAATCCATATGGCGACGGATTCGCAGCTAATCGAATTTTAGCAGCAATCAAGAGTCACTTTGAAGAAACTGGTCGACCAGAAGATTTTATCGTGTAAAACACAGTGGAAAACTAGGCGTTGAAGTCTAGTTTTCCTCTTTTTTCAGAATGAAAGCGCCTTATTGTTACAGATATGTTACACGCTCGATTTTCACTAGTTCTTTTATGTTACATGTGATAAGATGGTCAATGTTATTAATATAAGAGCCCAAAAAATAGCTTGTTTTTAGCATAGGGATAGAAGACTGCGCTCAGTATTCACTACAATCCCGCCGACGCTAGGTTTGCGTTGACTGAATTGGAATTTATACGGGCACTCTATATCAAAATGCAACTCATGATAAATGAGTCCGGCTGTTTTTTCCGTTCTTTTTCTTGGGAAAAGAACTTTCGGTCGCGAAATTTGCGAATAATCGTATCGAATTCTTTTACCAATAGTGGTAGAAGTTTTTTTATTTGTGCGAAAGAGAGTTTTTATCGCCTTTTTTGTGAAACATCACACGAACAGGAGATAGGTTTTCTCAACGATTACGGAGGTGTTGGTTGCTGTTAAATGGACAAAAATAATTCTGGCGTGGCAATCTAAGAAACAGATAGATTTTGAAATCAAAAAAATCTCAAAAATAATAGGCTATTCTTTTATGGATGGGTCCGATTGTGGTACTATTAGTAATAGATGTACGCACAATTTGTGAAAGTGTATTGACTTTTCTCTTTTGGCTGTTGTATGCTAAGAACTGACACGCTGATAAGGCTTTCATGTGTGTTTGGGATTGGGATGAATTGGGGAAAATGTGCTTGTTTTCACAAACCAAACTTACTCCCTGAGATTTCAAAATGGTCATCTGGAAAGAAAAATCTTTTGAAAAAGAAAGGATTGCGCCCCGAATGTTAGAATCGCTAATTGGCATGTATCATCGTCATCAAAAGTATATGGTTCTTTTTATTGCTGTTTGTCTTTGTGGATGGTTTTTAACCCCATATATACATATTTTCTTGGGACTTAAGTTGGGTTTAATCGTCGGCTGGTTTAACTACTGGCTATTAATGAGGCGTACACAATCAATGACTAGAGCTTTGGCTGAAAATCGTTCTTTTTATGGTATGGGAATGCCATTTAGAATGGGGAGCGTGTTATTTGCTACTATTATAGCGACGCAACTGCCGGAATTTTTTCATGTTTATAGCATGGTAATCGGACTTGGGCTTGCATATGCAATTATTTTTCTAGATTTTTTTGTGTATTCCATGTACCGCAGAAAAAAGTTTTTAAAAAGAGAGGGGTGAACCTAATTGGAAGAGGAATTTCCAACGATAAGCCTATTAGGGATCGACTTTAATCTATCTAATATTTTGATGATTACTGTGACTTGTGTCATCGTTCTTCTAATAGCCATTATCTGTACCAGAAATCTGCAACGCCGACCTACCGGAAAGCAGAACTTCATTGAATGGGTTATGGATTTTGTCAGAGGTATTATTAATAGTAATATGGATTGGAAAACCGGTGGGAGATTCCATGTACTTGGTATTACGCTACTAATGTTTATTTTCGTAGCTAATATGCTAGGACTGCCATTTCAAATCGCGATTAACGATGAAGTATGGTGGCGTTCACCTACAGCGGATCCAATTGTCACATTAACACTTGCGATAATGGTTCTTGGCTTAACGCATTACTATGGTATTAAAATGCGTGGTTTCAAGCACTATTTTGTTGGTACTTACTTTAGTCCAATGAAATTTTTATTCCCACTTAAATTAGTAGAAGAATTTGCTAATACTTTAACGCTTGGTTTACGTCTTTACGGTAATATTTTCGCCGGCGAAGTTTTGTTAACCATCATTGCAACACAACTTGCTCATATGAACATATTTGTAGGTGTGCTAGCAATAATTCCTGCGTTACTATGGCAAGGATTCTCAATTTTCATTGGGGCAATTCAAGCGTACATTTTCACTATGCTGACCATGGTTTATATGTCGCATAAGGTAAGTGACGAACATTAAACTAACTTTCAAATAAGTCATTTATAAAAGTAATAAAAAATAATATTTAGAAAAATTAGGAGGATAATTATATGTCTTTAGGTGTTATTGCAGCTGCTATCGCTGTTGGATTAGGTGCATTAGGTGCGGGTATTGGTAACGGTCTTATCGTATCAAAAACTGTCGAGGGTGTTGCGCGTCAACCAGAAGCGCGTTCTATGCTACAAACAATCATGTTCATTGGTATCGGTCTTGTTGAGGCCCTTCCTATCATCGCTGTAGTTATTGCGTTCATGGTTCTTAATAAATAATTTGAAGGAAGTTGAGGAAATAAAACCTCATCTCTTTCGTTTTGAACGAATAATTCAAGCGAATGTATAGAAAGGAGTGAAACTGGCGTGTTACAACCACATTTAGTAATTGGTTCCGCATTTACGTTTGGTGATGCATTCTTCACACTTTTTGCTTTCGCGATTTTGCTAGTTTTAATCCGAATTTATGCTTGGAAACCTCTTATGGGAGTTATGAAAGAGCGTGAAGAGCATATTGGTTCTGAAATTGATGCGGCGGAAGAGAGCCGTGCTCAAGCAGAACAATTACTTGCTGAACAAAAAAGTGTTTTACAACAAGCTCGTGTGGAATCTCAAACAATGATTGAGAATGCAAAACAGCTTGGTGAAAAAGAACGCGAAGAAATTGTCAAAACTGCTAGACGTGAATCAGAACGTATAAAAGAAGAAGCAAAATCCGATATTGCACGTGAAAAAGAAGATGCTATTTCTGCTCTTCGCGAACAAGTCGGTTCCTTATCTGTTCTTATTGCATCGAAAGTCATCGAAAAAAATCTGGATGAAAAAGAACAATCTAACCTTATCCAAGATTATATCGAAAGGCTAGGGGATGACAAATGAGTAAAGATTTGGAAGTTGCAGGTCGCTATGCCAATGCGCTTTTTCAAGTAGCCCAAGATAAAGATTTAGTCGACGTTTTTTCAGAAGAACTAACTGAATTAAAAGCGGCCTTAAAAGCTAATGAAGATTTTGTAAAACTACTTGAAAATCCTACTTTCACGACCGAGCAAAAGAAAAATCTTGCCAGCGCTGTTTTTGAAAAAATCAATCCGACATTAAGAGATTTTATTTATCTTTTAATTGACCGTAGCAGAGAAGATTATCTTTCTGTTATTGCGGACGTTTACCAAAAACGCGTAAACGACTTGAATGGAGTTGCGGATGCAGATGTTTATTCTGTTGTTCCACTTTCCGAACAAGAACTTACGGCGCTCTCGAGAGTATTTGCTACGAAAATGAACAAAACAAAGTTAAACATTCAAAATCACATTGATAAATCCCTTCTTGGTGGAGTCAAAGTGGTTATTGGAACCCGTATATATGATGACAGTCTAAAAACGAAATTAAAGGACATGGAACGGCAAATTAAAGCCTAGTTTCCGTTTAACGAGGGGTGAAATCAATGAGCATTAAGGCTGAAGAGATCAGCTCAATCATAAAACAGCAGATTGAAAATTATCAATCTGAACTAAAAGTGAGTGATGTTGGTACGGTTACCTACATTGGTGACGGTATTGCGCGTGCTCATGGACTCGATAATGCAATGGCTGGTGAATTGTTAGAGTTCTCAAATGGTGTAATGGGTATGGCCCAAAACTTAGAAACAAATGATGTTGGTATCATTATTCTAGGTCCTTACACTGAAATCCGTGAAGGCGATGAAGTTCGTCGTACCGGTAAAATCATGGAAGTTCCTGTTGGCGAAGCGCTTATTGGGCGTGTAGTTAACTCATTAGGTCAACCAGTTGATGGTTTAGGACCTATTGAAACAACTGGAACTCGTCCGATTGAAGCAGTAGCACCTGGTGTTATGCAACGTCAATCAGTAAATGAACCATTACAAACAGGTATTAAAGCGATTGATGCACTTGTTCCAATTGGTCGTGGTCAACGTGAGTTAATCATCGGTGATCGCCAAACTGGTAAAACATCTGTAGCAATTGATACTATTCTAAACCAAGCTGACCAAGACATGATTTGTATTTATGTTGCTATCGGTCAAAAAGAATCTACTGTACGTAATGCCGTAGAAACATTACGTCATCACGGCGCATTAGATTACACAATCGTCGTAACTGCAGCAGCATCTCAACCAGCGCCACTTCTATACTTGGCTCCTTATGCTGGTGTTGCAATGGCAGAAGAATTCATGTACAATGGCAAACACGTTTTAGTCGTATATGATGATTTATCCAAACAAGCAGCCGCTTATCGTGAGCTGTCTCTATTACTTCGTCGTCCTCCAGGTCGTGAAGCATATCCAGGGGATGTTTTCTACTTGCACTCCCGTTTACTTGAACGTGCTGCAAAATTAAATGATAGCTTAGGTGGCGGATCCATTACGGCTCTTCCATTCGTAGAAACACAAGCCGGAGATATCTCTGCTTATATTCCTACAAACGTTATCTCGATTACAGACGGACAAATCTTCTTGCAATCTGATTTATTCTTCTCCGGAGTACGTCCAGCGATCAATGCCGGTCTTTCTGTATCTCGTGTAGGTGGATCAGCGCAAATTAAAGCAATGAAAACTGTTGCCGGAACACTTCGTCTAGACCTTGCCGCTTACCGTGAGCTAGAATCCTTCTCACAATTCGGCTCTGACCTAGATGCAGCTACTCGTGCGAAACTAGAACGTGGTAAACGTACAGTAGAAGTTCTAAAACAAGATTTGCACAAACCTTTGAAAGTTGAAAAACAAGTATTGATTCTTTATGCACTTGTTCATAAATATCTGGATGATGTACCAGTTCATGATGTACTGCGTTTTGAGTCCGAAATGAATACATGGTTTGATCATAATCACCCAGAGCTTTTGGAAGAAATTCGTACAACGAAAAAACTTCCTGACGAAGCGAAACTTGAAGCAGCATTGAAAGAATTTAAAAATACATTTGTTCCTTCTGAAGAAAAATAATTTAGACTCGGAATAAATTCAAAGGTGGTGAAAATCTTTGGCATCTTTAATCGATATTAAACAACGAATAACTTCTACACGTAAAACAAGTCAAATTACAAAAGCAATGCAAATGGTTTCAGCAGCAAAACTAGGTCGTGCAGAATCAAACGCTCGTTCATATGAGCCTTACGTTTCTAAAATTAAAGACGTAGTAACACATGTTGCTAGCACTGGTAACAGTAGTGATCATCCAATGCTTGTATCTAGACCTGTTCACCGTACTGGTTATATCGTACTTACTTCTGATACTGGACTTGCAGGTTCTTACAATAGTTCTGTAATCAAAGAAGTATTTCAAGAAATTAATAAAAAGCATACGTCAAGTGATGAATATGCAATAATCACTGTAGGTAGATCTGCTCGAGACTTCTTCAAAGCGCGCCAAATGAACGTGGTTTTAGAAGTACAAGGCATTACAGATCACCCGATATTTGCGGAAATTAAAGATATTGCTAGTAACACAGTTCAAATGTTTGAAGATGGTGTTTATGACGAGGTTTTCATTTATTATAATCACCATATTAATTCTATTTCTAGCGAACTGAGAAAAGAGCAACTACTACCACTGACAGAATTTCACGAAAAAGGTAAGGAAACAGATGTAGATTTAACTACATACGAATTCGAGCCTTCCGAACAAGAAATTCTGGAAGTATTATTGCCGCAATATGTGGAAAGCCTAATTTTCGGAGCACTTCTGGATGCCAAAGCCGCTGAACATGCTGCTCGTATGACTGCCATGAGAAGCGCGACAGACAATGCATCCGATTTAATCAGTGACTTATCACTACAATATAACCGTGCTCGCCAAGCTGCGATCACGCAAGAAATTACCGAAATCGTCGGAGGAGCAGCCGCACTAGAATAGAAGTCGGCGTTTCTTGTAACGTCCCAATAAATGGGAAGGTAAGTGAGGAGGAATAATTGCATGTCTAAAGGACAAGTAATCCAAGTTATGGGTCCAGTTGTAGACGTTAAATTTGAAGGTGGAAACTTACCTGAAATCTACAATGCCCTAGTTATTGAATATAAATCTGATGCAGAAGAAGCACCAACTAGCCAACTTACTTTAGAAGTAGCCATCCAATTAGGTGATGACGTTGTTCGTACAATCGCAATGGCATCAACAGATGGTGTTCAAAGAGGTATGGAAGTTATTGATACTGGGAGCCCAATTACAGTTCCTGTAGGTACAGTAACTCTTGGTCGTGTATTTAATGTATTAGGAAACACCATCGATTTGGACGAACCACTTCCAAGCGATATTAAACGTAACAAAATTCACCGCGAAGCTCCAACTTTCGATCAATTAGCAACAACAACAGAAATTCTTGAAACAGGAATTAAAGTAGTTGACTTGTTAGCGCCATACCTAAAAGGTGGTAAAATCGGACTGTTCGGTGGTGCGGGTGTAGGTAAAACCGTTCTAATTCAAGAGCTTATCCATAATATCGCACAAGAACACGGTGGTATTTCAGTGTTCGCGGGCGTTGGAGAACGTACTCGTGAAGGGAACGACCTTTACTTTGAAATGAAAGATTCTGGTGTTATTGAAAAAACAGCGATGGTATTCGGTCAAATGAACGAGCCACCAGGTGCGCGTATGCGTGTTGCCTTAACTGGTTTAACAATTGCTGAATATTTCCGTGATGAAGAACATCAAGATGTACTTTTATTCATTGATAATATTTTCCGTTTCACACAAGCTGGTTCAGAGGTTTCGGCTTTACTAGGTCGTATGCCATCTGCGGTAGGTTACCAACCAACCCTAGCTACTGAAATGGGTCAATTACAAGAACGTATTACATCTACTAACGTTGGATCCGTTACTTCTATCCAAGCGATTTATGTACCAGCCGATGACTATACTGACCCGGCTCCGGCTACAACTTTCGCCCATTTAGATGCAACAACTAACTTGGAACGTAAATTAACGGAACAAGGTATTTATCCAGCGGTAGATCCACTTGCTTCTACATCTCGTGCGCTTTCTCCTGATATCGTTGGAGAAGAACACTATGCAGTAGCAACGGAAGTACAGCGTTTATTACAAAGATATAAAGAATTACAAGATATCATCGCAATCTTAGGTATGGATGAGTTATCTGACGAAGATAAACAATCCGTTTCCCGTGCGCGTCGTGTACAATTCTTCTTATCACAAAATTTCCACGTTGCAGAACAATTTACAGGTCAAAAAGGTTCTTATGTTCCTGTTAAAGAAACAGTTAAAGGATTCAAAGACCTATTAGCCGGAAAATACGACCATATTCCTGAAGATGCATTCCGTTCAGTTGGACGCATTGAGGATGTTCTTGAAAAAGCAAAAGACATGGGCGTTGAAGTCTGATAAAAACAGGAGGAAATACGTATGGGTTCATTAAATGTTAGTATTGTTACTCCAGACGGCCCTGTTTATGAAGGCGTTGCTCAAATGGTTATTGCTAGAACAAAAGCAGGTGAACTCGGTATTTTACCTGGCCATGTTCCACTAGTTGCTCCACTTAAAATCGACATCGTTCGTTTAAAAGTTGAGTCTGGTGAGGAATGGGTCGCTGTCAATGGTGGCTTTATGGAAGTAAACGGTGAAGAAGTTAATATTCTCGCGGATACTGCTGAACGTGAACAAGATATTGATATTGATCGCGCTGAAAAAGCAAAACAACGTGCAGAAGAAGAACTTAGCCGAGCAAAAGAACAAAAAGTGGACGAAGTAATGGCTCAGCTGGCACTACAAAGAGCCATCAACAGAATTCATGCAAAAGAACACAATTAATAATCATATTACTTCCTGGCCACAGTGCCGGGAAGTTTTTTTATATGCATAAGTGTATTAACTGTTTTTTTCTAGAGGTATTTGTTAAAATGAGTAGTAGCGAAATATGAGGAGAGAACGCATGTATAATATTATTATGGAATCACCATATGTCATCATCATTTCACATTTACTATTTATTGTAATTACTTTTTGGGCACTCCAAGCTATTAATTATGAAAAATTCATCAAGAAGAATCATGTAACACAAGCTAGATTATTATTTGTGATTATTTCGATTGTATTAGGTTATACATTAAGCAATTTTTTCTTGGATTATTTGGCAGCTTCCAAACAGTTAATTAACTTTTTTAGTTAGAAAAAGGTACTATAGTAGTCAAAAATTAATAGAAGCTTATAACAACTTTAATATTACGTTAAAATCAGTTGATATTTTAGGGTGATAAGTGGTAGAATTACTTAGATATGTTTTAAATTCAAATTTTGATTAATAAAATTCGATAAATGATTTAGTTATTAGTAACGCGGAGGGGTTCTTTTTGGAAAAAATTATTGTACGCGGTGGAAAACAGTTAAATGGTTCTGTGAAAATGGAAGGTGCCAAGAATGCTGTATTACCGGTAATAGCTGCTACATTACTTGCGAGTAAAGGTACTAGCGTATTAAAAAATGTCCCAAACTTGTCTGATGTATTCACAATCAATGAGGTTCTTAAATATCTAAATGCAGATGTTTCTTTTGTAAATGATGAAGTAACAGTCAATGCAACAGGAGAAATCACTTCTGATGCACCTTTTGAGTACGTTCGTAAAATGCGTGCTTCCATTGTTGTAATGGGACCACTTTTGGCACGTACTGGTTCAGCACGTGTAGCTTTACCTGGTGGATGTGCAATTGGCTCAAGACCAGTTGACTTACATTTAAAAGGTTTTGAAGCAATGGGCGCAATCGTGAAAATTGAAAATGGCTATATTGAAGCAACTGCTGAAAAATTAGTGGGTGCTAAAGTATACTTAGATTTCCCAAGTGTTGGAGCGACACAAAATATTATGATGGCTGCTACTCTAGCAGAAGGTACTACAGTAATAGAAAACGTGGCTCGTGAACCTGAAATTGTCGACTTAGCAAACTTCCTTAACCAAATGGGTGCTAGAGTTATCGGTGCAGGAACAGAAGTAATTAGAATTGAAGGAGTTAAAGAATTAACTGCAACTGAACATTCTATTATTCCAGACCGTATTGAAGCAGGAACATTTATGATTGCTGCTGCGATTACTGGTGGAAATGTTTTAATTGAAGATGCAGTTCCCGAGCATATTAGTTCGTTAATTGCTAAACTTGAAGAAATGGGCGTTCAAATCATTGAAGAAGAGAATGGGATTCGTGTAATTGGTCCTGATAAATTAAAAGCTGTGGATGTTAAAACGATGCCACACCCAGGTTTTCCAACAGATATGCAATCGCAAATGATGGTTATTCAAATGCTGAGTGAAGGAACAAGCATCATGACTGAAACTGTTTTTGAGAATCGTTTTATGCATGTAGAAGAAATGCGTAGAATGAACGCTGATATGAAAATTGAAGGACATTCTGTTATTATTTCTGGCCCAGCTAAATTACAAGGAGCAGAAGTTGCTGCGACAGATTTACGTGCAGCAGCAGCGCTTATTCTTGCTGGTTTAGTTGCGGATGGCTATACACAAGTAACTGAGTTAAAATACCTTGATCGTGGCTATAATAATTTCCACGGCAAACTACAAGCGCTTGGTGCTGATGTGGAACGTGTAGATGATTCCAAAATCGATGTAACAAACTTAGCGTCTTTATTCTAAATTTAAATGTTAAAAACCGTATCTTCTTGATGCGGTTTTTTTATTTGTCATGAAAAATTCCGCATTGCTATAAAATATACATTTCAGCCGCACATAAATTATGCTATAATTCAGAATGAGATGTAAAATTAGGTGTACACCACGAAAGGAGTTAAAATGTAAATGGCAAAAGATGTTGGTATCGATTTAGGTACAGCCAATGTATTAATTCATGTTAAAGGAAGAGGAATCGTCGTTAATGAACCTGCAGTTGTCGCTATTAACAATAAAACTGGACAAGTTTTAGCCGTTGGGACTGAAGCAAGAGATATGGTTGGTAGAACTCCAGGAGACATTACGGCAATTAAACCTATGAAAGATGGGGTTATTGCTGACTTTGATATTGTGCAAGAAATGTTGCGTTTCTTCATACAAAAGTTAAATTTAAAAACTTTTTTTTCACGGCCACGTATTTTAATTTGTTGTCCAACAAATATAACTTCTGTCGAACAAAAAGCAATTCGCGAAGTTGCTGAAAAAAGTGGTGGGAAACAAGTGTTCTTAGAAGAAGAACCTAAAGTTGCTGCTATTGGTGCGGGTATGGAGATTTTTGAGCCTTCCGGTAATATGATTATTGATATTGGTGGAGGTACTGCGGATGTTGCTGTATTGTCTATGGGTGATATTGTAACTAGTCAATCAGTAAAAGTCGCTGGAAACAAATGGGACGCAGATATTTTAAATTATGTTAAACGTAAATATAACTTACTTATTGGTGAAAGAACGGCTGAAAATATTAAAGTAACAATCGGTACTGCATGTCAAGGAGCCAAAGAAGAGAAAATGGAAATTCGTGGTAGAGATTTAGTGAGTGGCTTACCGAAAACAATTTCTATTACAAGTTCTGAAGTGGAGGAAGCGATTCACGATTCATTACACCTAATGGTCCTAGCTGCTAAACAGGTGTTGGAACAAACACCTCCAGAGCTTTCAGCGGATATTATTGATAGAGGAATCATCATGACTGGTGGTGGATCTTTATTACATGGTTTAGATGAATTAATGTCCGAACAGCTAAAGGTCCCAGTTTTAATTACTGAGAATCCTTTAGATGTAGTGGCACTTGGTACCGGCATTTTACTTGACTCACTTACAAATAAAAAGCGTAATAGATTCTAAATGTGAATTTTGGGGGATGTATATGTTAGATATTAAGAAAATCAAAGAGATTTTGCCTCATCGTTATCCATTTTTGTTAGTAGATAGAGTTATTTCTGTTGAAGAAGGCAAAAAAGTTACCGCTATTAAGAATGTAACAGCAAATGAAGAATTTTTTAACGGGCACTTTCCTGAGTATCCTGTAATGCCAGGAGTTTTAATAGTGGAAGCTCTAGCGCAAACTAGTGGAATTGCAATGATGCAGAGTGAAGCAAATAAAGGTAAAATTGGTTTATTTGCTGGAATTGATGGTTGCCGATTTAAACGTCAAGTTGTTCCGGGGGACCAACTCTTGCTTGAGGCTGAAATAACTCGGATGAGGGGCGCGATTGCAAAAGCAAAAGTCAAAGCAACTGTAGAAGGCGATTTGGTTTGTGAAGCTGAAATTATGTTTGCCTTATCAGACCTACCTAAATAAAAAGATTAGCACTGAGGTCCAAATGGGTTTTAGTGCTTTTTTCATGTTCTCAGAATAACATTGGTTAAAAATTTTTTCAAAGTACTAAAATGATGCTTTGGATGTCATTAACTACATAAAATGATGTTTTTCTTTTAGAGGAAATAATCTTTTGGAAGGTTTCTACCTAGTGAAAATACAGTTTTAGCTATTTTACAATAAACTTTTTATCTAATACAATCGCTTTACATCAAAAGAAAGAGGCGATTATATGATTAATCAAGTAACTTTAGTAGGCAGATTAACTAAGGAACCAGAATTGAAATGGACCGCGGAAGACAGGGCTGTTTTGAATTTAACCTTGGCTTTAAATCGGTTTGGTAAAAATAAAAGAGTTGATAATGATGCTGACTTTATTCAATGTGTTATTTGGGGTAAAAGAGCAGAGGCCACTGCAGAGTTCTGTGCTAAAGGACAATTAGTAGGAGTAGTTGGCGAACTACAATCTCGGAATTATTTAAATAAAGAAGAACAGAAAATTTATATTACGGAAGTTTTAGTTCATCAGATTCGGTATTTATCAAGTCGAAATAAAGATGAAAGAGTAGTTAATATACCTCAAGAAGAGGATGAATGATGTAATACTTTGTTATAAAGAGCCATATTTCATAATGAATTTTAAAAATCCCACCCCAAAAAACAACAAAATCAATAAATTATCAGCTCAATTTGTAATGGAAAAATTTTCCAATTTTAGTTACTTCGCACATTTAATTCATTAAGTGAACAATCAGGAAACCTTTTATTAATTGACTAAATCCCCACGGCGAGTTAGGCTAGATTGATTTTCACAGAAAATACAACCAGTAGCAATAGAAATCAGACAATAAAGGCAATTTACAAATATTGCAGGAAAACGGATACTATTTGAAAGTGTGTCATACATGCTTAATTTTTCAGTAACCAAGCTGATAGTTTCGTATGGTACGATTATCCTCGAAAGTTATCAAGGAGGGAAAATAATTACATGAAGAAGACAGTAGTAGCCATTGCGGCTGGTTTAATTATTGCAGGATCTGGTTCAACTCAAGCTTTTGCAGCTGAGTATAAAGTGCAAGATGGTGATTCACTATGGAAAATATCAAATGAAAATAATGTCTCTATAAAACAATTGAAAGAAGATAACAATTTGAGTTCTGACATTATTTTTCCGAACCAAACATTGCAAGTAAATAGTAGTGAGAAAAAATCCACTACTAATAACAATTCTGAATACACAGTTGTTGCAGGAGATACACTTGGACATATCGCTGTTGATAAAGGTGTAACAGTTAATCAACTTAAATCGTGGAATAATCTTTCTTCAGATTTAATATTAGTAGGTCAAAAATTATCTATTGGTAATAAAGCTTCAGCAAGTGAAAGTAATGCTTCAGAAAACAATTCAACAGCAAATAATTCAGCCAATAATAAAGTAACAGAACAACCGAAAGAAGAAAAGGCGGCTCCAACAACTCAAAAATCAACTTCTTCTAATGAAGCATCTTCAAACAGTTCTTCAGCACAAGGTAATGTTTCAAAAGAGTTAACGGTAACTGCGACAGCATATAGTAAAGCTGAACCTGGCATGGGCCACATGACAGCGACAGGGATTGATTTAAATGATAATTCAAGAGTAATTGCAGTTGATCCATCTGTTATTCCTTTAGGTTCAAAAGTTTATGTTGAAGGATACGGACAAGCAATTGCAGCTGATACTGGTGGTGCAATTAAAGGTAATAAAATTGATGTACATTTAAACTCAGTACAAGAAGCTAACAACTGGGGCGTAAAACAAGTTAAAGTACAAATTTTAGATTAATTCATTCCATATAGAAAGACTGTGAATGGCGTAATGCTATTTGCAGTCTTTTTTATAGATTAAAAATAGGAAGCATCCTTGTTTTATGATAAACTTATACATAATAAAGTTTTTTAGGAGAGACATATGAAAAAGAAGGAAATTTCAATTTTAAATATACCTTTCTATAATACGACGCAAGCAGGATTTGTGGAGGAGCTATACATGGCCGCGAAGAACGGGGAGCGTCGGTTTGTTGTAACGGCTAATCCAGAAATTGTTATGCATGCTCGTACTGATAAGGAGTTCGAAGCAATATTAGGGCAAGCTGATTATATTGTACCCGATGGTATTGGGATTATAATGGCTTCAGAAAAACTTGGAGAGCCTTTAAAGGAACGGGTTACTGGTTATGACACGATGGTTGGTCTATTAAATAAGCCACTAAGTTGTTATTTTTTAGGAGCAAAACCGGAAATTAGTGAGGTTGTAGAGGCCAAAGTGCGGGAAAAATTTCCACAGGCAGTTGTTTGTGGTGTTCATCATGGTTACTTTGATGTATTAGAAAGTGAAGCAATTGCTAAGGAAATACTCGTAGCACAACCAGATGTGATTTTTGTCGCTCTAGGTTCACCTGCTCAAGAAAAATGGATTTTGTCTCAGATTGCTAATTTTACTAAAGGCATTTTTATTGGTGTAGGTGGAAGTTTTGATGTCTTAACAGATAGTGTAAAGCGCGCGCCAAAAATATGGATAAAATTAAGGTTAGAATGGGTATACAGGCTCCTTTCTAATCCTTCAAGATGGAGACGTTTTTTTGCAATACCTCAATTTATGCTTGTTATTAGAAAAGAGCGCAAGCGTTTGAAAAAGGGTGAGTAAATGTATTTTCAAGAAGCGAGACTAATTCATGCAGAACTTCCTCTTATTGCACCATTTAAAACAAGTTATGGTGAGCTAAACAGTAAAGATTTTTATATTATTGAGTTAGTGAATGAGGAGGGTATACGTGGTTATGGAGAGTTGGAAGCTTTTCCGTTACCTGACTATACAGAAGAGACTTTGGGCACTGCTATTTCTATTATTAAACAGCATTTGTTGCCAATCCTTGCGCAGAAAGAAATACGAACTCCTGAAGAGGTTAACCAGATGTTTAGCTGGATTCAAGGAAATGAAATGGCGAAAGCGGCTGTGGAGCTTGCTGTTTGGGATGCTTTTGCAAAAAATGAGAAGCTCTCATTAGCTAAAATGATTGGCGCAAAGAAGGACTCGATTACGGTTGGCGTGAGCATTGGTGTGCAGCATAGTGCGGAAGCGTTAGTCCAGTTAGTTAGTCAATATATGGATGAAGGCTACGAAAGAGTGAAGTTGAAAATCGCACCTAAGAAAGATATTCAATTTGTTAAAGCTGTTCGAGAAAAATTTCCTAATCTAAGCTTGATGGCTGATGCGAATTCAGCGTATAATAGAGAAGATTTCTTGTTGTTAAAAGAATTAGATCACTTTAATTTAGAAATGATTGAGCAACCATTTGGAACTAAGGATTTTGTGGAGCATGCTTGGTTGCAAAAAAAATTAAAAACGCGTATTTGTTTGGACGAGAATATTAGGTCATTAGATGATTTGAAACAGGCTCATATGTTAGGAAGTTGTCAGGCAGTTAATTTAAAATTAGCGCGCGTTGGTGGTATGTCTGAGGCTCTTAAGATAGCGAGGTATTGTAGCGATAATAATTTGCTTGTCTGGTGTGGCGGCATGCTTGAAGCTGGTATAGGTAGGGCTCACAATATTGCACTTGCTGCTAGAGCGGAATTTACTTTCCCAGGAGATATTTCTGCATCAAATCGTTATTTTAATGAAGATATTGTTTCGCCAGCATTTGTATTAAATCAAGGAAAACTCACTGTGCCAACTGGTCAAGGGGTTGGAGTTGCTTTAGATTTAGATGTGCTACAAAAATATACTAAATCAACAGAAAGAATTTTGCTAAATAAAGGATGGAGCTGAAAAAATATTGCTAATATGGAGTATATTGATTAGCTTTGCAGTTGGTATCATTATGGTGCCGATAATTAGGAAGTTTGCTTTCCGAATTAATGCGGTTGATACACCGCGTGAAAGACACAAACATACAAAAACTACAGCCACTTTAGGTGGATTAGCTATTTTTATAAGTTTTTCGGTAGGGATGATCTTAGCCCCAATAGATAAATCAGGTTTCTTGCCAATTTATTTCGGAGCATTAATTATTATTGCGACAGGCTTTATAGATGATATATTTGATTTATCACCAAAATGGAAAATGTTAGGACAGATTTTAGCTGCTCTTTGCGTAACTGTCTGGGGAGACATTACTATTAACTTTATTAACGTCCCATTCTACGGACAAGTAGATTTTGGGTATTTTGCGATTCCATTATCGATTATTTGGATTGTTGCAATTGTGAATGCGTTAAACTTAATTGATGGATTAGATGGTCTCGCTGGTGGTATTTCTATTATTGCTTTAATGACCATTGCAGGTATGGCTTTGCTTTTGAAAGATGTTTTTGTTGCGCCGGTTGCGTTAATTCTTGTAGCAGCAGTTGCGGCTTTCTTGATTTATAATTTCCCGCCTGCTAGTATTTTTATGGGAGACACTGGAGCGTTATTCCTTGGTTATATGATTGCTGTTTTATCACTTATGGGTTTTAAAAACGTTACTTTCATCTCATTGTTAGTACCACTTATTATTTTAGGTGTACCTTTGTCAGATACTTTTTTTGCTATTGTAAGAAGACTAAAAGAGCGGATACCGATATCTTCAGCGGATAGATCTCATATTCACCATAGGCTGATGGCGCTAGGATTTACAGAGAAACAGACGGTGTTACTAATCTACTGTATGGCATTACTATTCTCTATGACGGGCTTCGTATTTTCGTTTTCCACTACTTGGGGAGCAATGTTATTACTGTTATTATTAATTTTTAGTATTGAGATTATTGTTGAATTTATTGGGTTAATTGGTGAGGATTACCGACCAATCTTAAATTTACTTCAAAAAATACATCGAAAACGAAAATAAAAAGACCAACAACTATTTATTAGTTGTTGGTCTTTTTTTAATTAGAAGTGCTAGTTGTGTTAGAACTTTCGTCTGAATACGGTGCTGCACCAGGGAATGGTTGTTTAATTCCAAGTTCATCAGCAAATTCATTCGAAATACTTTGCACAGAGCTTTCATCAAGTTTGTAGTAATAAATACCGTCCATTGGGTTGCTATCCCCTTTTAAGTTAAGGGATTTAATATCAATTTTATTTGTCATTCCATATTTTGCGATAGAAAGCATTTGATTGAAAGTTAAGTTGGTTTTCATGTTATCTCCAACAACTTCAATGATATCGGAATATTTGCTTACAGAAGAAATGGATGTTGCTTCGCTTACAATAGATTTAATGATTAGTTGTTGACGTTTGCCACGTTCGATATCACTATCGATGTGTCGTGTACGAGCTAGTGCTAAAGCTTGCTCAGCGTTAAGGTGTTGAGGACCTTTTTTTAGAGTGATTGCACCGGCGTTGTCTTTAGAATCTTGCTCAGTGAAGTCCACTGGAACATCTACATCAATTCCGTCTAAAGCATCCACAATTTTTAAGAATGCATCAAAGTCAAAACGAACATAATAATCAATTGGAATCTTAAATTCTTCTTCTACGGTTTTCATTGTAAGTTCTGGACCACCGTAAGCATGAGCTGCGTTAATTTTCGTGTATTTATCAATGTCTTTGGCGGAATCTTCAATATGAACATAAGAATCACGCGGAATACTAGTCATTTCTATGCGTGAATCTTTGACATTAAATGTTGCTAAGATTAGTGAATCGCTTCGAGGGTTACCATTTTCGGCCCGTGTAGAGCTGGTATCAACACCAATAATTAAAATAGAAAAACTATCTTTTATAGGTTCAATGTCATTTGTTCGAAGTGTAGAGGCTTTTCCGTTCCTTACATTATCATAAGAGTTATCTGCTGCGAGTTTTGTTTTACTAAAAAGATAAGTGCCGTATCCGACACCTGCAAGTACTAAGCACATTACAGGAATTAGAATCCAGAATAAAATTTTTCTTCTACGTTTGTATTTCTTGCTGCTTCTTCGGCTATCATCAGTGCCTTTACTCATATATTAATTCTCCTTATAGTCACTTTTCTAAGTTTTATTGTATCATTTGTTGCATTAAAGAATGTTACGCCCGATTTACGGTTTCTTTAATTTTTAAACTTTGATGTTATTATACAGAAATTACTCGAAAAAAAATACAAAAAAGATGATATCTTTCAAAAATGTAATATTTGTCCTATTTCAGTAGCATTCGATAATTACTGATTTCACAAATCCTACCAGAATGTAAATCTAGTTCTTGCCCAGTTGTGGTAAGCTCAAAACCAAGCTTTTTCAGTAGTTTGATTGAAGCTACATTATCTGGTAGAACTTTTGCTGTAAGCACTTTATAGGGAAGATAGGGCTTTACAGTGGTTAAAAATGTTGTCAAAATTTCAAACATAAAACCTTGGCGCCAATGACTTTTTGCTAGTTCATAGCCAATTTCGATTGTCTGGTTCGTTTTGTTAATATCATTAATTCCAAGCGAACCAATTGCATGTAAAGAATCATCAGTTGTGAAAATGGTGTATCTGCAAGCATTTGGTTCATTTTCAATTGCTTGAATCATTTCTTCTGCTTGAAGAATAGTAGAGAATTTTTCGATGTTCATAAACTGAGCTACCTCATCATCAGACCAAATATCAAATAATGTAGTAGCATCTGCAATAGAGGTTTTTTTTAATATAGTTCGTTTAGTAAGAATAGTATCTGGTAATTGGATAAATACGTTTGTGGACATACTAAGTGACATCCTTTTCTCTATATTTTTGTGGTCCTTCTTTATATTCAAGTTGTCCATTTGAAATCTCAGTGATCCAGTTGAAAAAATCTTGCAGTTCGTCGTTATCAACAAAAATATGAAGTACTACTTTTTCAGTGAACTCTTTTTTGTCGATTTGATATGCTTTTAGTTCAAGCGCATTTTCGATTTTTCCTAAAAGTGGATAAGCAAAAGAGCATTCAACAATAGTGGCTAGTTTGCATTCGACAATACCGATTGCTTGAATAGCTTCACTAACAGCATTACCATATGCGCGGACTAAGCCGCCTGCACCTAGTTTTGTTCCTCCAAAATAACGAGTAACTACAACAGCAACATTTTTTAAAGACTTCTTTTTTAAGACCTCTAGCATTGGAACGCCAGCTGTTCCACTTGGTTCTCCGTCGTCATGCGCTTTTTGATATTGGTCATTTTCTCCTATAATATAAGCAGAACAATTATGGGTAGCATCACGATGCTCTTTTTTGATTTCTTGAATAAAGGTTTGTGCTTCAGTTTCTGTTGTAGCTCGCTTAATGTGGCAGATAAAGCGGGACTTTTCAATAATTATTTCGTGTTTTCCATCGCTATGGATGGTTAAATAATGATCCAACATAAGGAACCTCCATAAGTTGATGCATTTAGCCTGCTTTTATTTTATCCGAAAGCAAAGCGATTGTATAGATATTTTTCTAAGTGCAGTGGGTGAAGTGACGGCAAATTCGTGTTATAATAAAAACTACTATTACTTTAGACTGGTTTTCAATTACATTTTATAGGCATATAGGAGTAATTTTCTTGGGCTATGCAGTATAATCAAGGTATAGTTTGTGTTGAAAATAGGTAAGTTTGAGTAAATAGTACTTAAAAGAGAAATGTTTAATTGCCAATTTTATGGCAGGGATTATAAGGTTAAGCGGTTTTGCTACTTAAAAAGGATGATGTTTTCGATTGCAAAGAGGCTTGGTGAAATTAGATAAGTGAAGGAGGAGTAGTCATTATGGCACTCAAAATCATGATTGTAGATGATCATCAGTTGTTTCGCGAAGGTATCAAGCGAATTTTAGAGTTGGAAGATTCTTTTGAGGTCGTAGCGGAAGCTGAAAATGGTAAAAATATCGTAGCAAAAGTTCGCGAATATAAACCAGATATTGTTTTAATGGATATTAATATGCCAACTGTCAACGGACTAGATGCAACTGAAATGCTAGTACGTCAATTTCCTAGCATCAAAGTAATCGTCTTGACTATTCATGATACAGATGAATATGTAACAGAAGCGCTTAGAGCTGGAGCAGTCGGTTATTTATTAAAAGAAATGGATGCCCATGAACTTGTAGAAGCTGTAAAAATTGTTGATAATGGAGGCGCGTATATTCATCCACGTGTAGCGATTAAATTAATTCGTGAATACCGCCATTTAGCAAGCACTAACACTTCTCAAGGTGTTTATGGCTACCAACAACCTGAAGTCAAAATGCCACTACACATCTTAACGCATAGAGAGTGCGAGGTATTGCAACTTCTTACCGATGGAAAAAGTAACCGCGGAATTGGGGAGACACTTTTCATTAGTGAAAAAACAGTAAAAAACCATGTAAGTAGTATTTTACAAAAAATGAAAGTGAATGATAGGACTCAAGCGGTGGTAACGGCAATCAAGCACGGCTGGGTATATATTCGCTAAAGAAATATCAGGGGGACTATATGAACGAAAAAATAGCAGTGGTTACTGACAGCACAACTTATTTGCCAAATGAAGTGAAAGAGCAGCTACGAATTAATGTCGTGCCACTTTCTGTAATAATTGACGGAAAATCTTATCGTGAAGGTGAGGAGTTATCTGCGGCTGATTTTTACAGAAAAGTAAAAGAAGCTGAGAATTTCCCAACTTCCTCTCAACCTGCCCCAGGAGATTTCATTCACTTGTTCGAACAGCTGAAAGAACAAGGTTTTGATACTGTAATTAGTATTCATCTATCAAGCGGTATTAGTGGAACGTTTCAGAATGCGGCTTCAGCAGGAGAGTTAATTGAGGGGCTAAATGTCGTCGCTTATGATTCTGAGCTTTCTTGCATGGCGCAAGGAATGTTTGTAGTTAAAGCAGCTGAAATGGCTTTGGCAAATGAGCCGCTGGACCAGATTATCCAAAAACTAGATAAAATAAAACAGGCACAAGATGCTTATTTTATGGTAGATGATTTAAATAATTTACAGCGTGGCGGCCGTTTGAATGGAGCACAAGCCCTTGTTGGTAGCTTGCTTCAAATTAAACCGATTCTTCATTTTAATGATAAACAAATTGTCCTCTTTGAAAAGGTTAGAACGCAAAAAAAGGCATTGAAACGAATTGAAGATATTCTTCAAAAAGCCGTTCAAAACAAAACGGCAGAAAAAGCTTATGTCATTCATGGCAATGATCTAGCGAAGGGTGAAGCATGGCTTGCACAACTAGAAGCGAAATTCCCAGAAGTAACATTTGAATTAAGTTATTTTGGTCCAGTCATTGGAACTCATTTGGGTGAAGGTGCGCTTGGCTTAACTTGGTCAATAAAATAAAAAATCTCCAGCTAAAAGCTGGAGATTTTTTTCATGGAGACTAAATTTGTTTTTTCAGTAGTTTTGGATGGCAAAAATACTCGTTTTCGTCTAAAAGAAATACTTGTTTTGTTTATAAGTATGCGGTCGAAAACAAGGATTTCGTTTCTGCAATAAAAAAAGAAAAAGTGTATAACTAAGGGGAGGTGAATACAGATGGACATCTTCCCGGGAAGGCTTTATCAAGAACGTGAAATAGAGAGTAAAGAGGGCTTAAGAGAAGTAGTAGCAATAGAATCAAACAAATGCTTTCGATGTGGAAATACGGATGTGCAGTTATTTGGCAAAATGTCCTGTGCATTATGTAAGAGAGAGGATTGTATTTATTGCAGAAATTGCATTGTGATGGGACGAGTAAATAGTTGCCAAAAATTATACTATCAACATGCTAGGTTATTACTAGAAACAAAGGAAGTATTATTGAGGTGGGAAGGAGCTTTGTCAGCGGGACAGCGAAAAGCATCCAACGCGATAGTCGTTAATTTAAAAGCAAAAACGGATATGTTGCTATGGGCAGTTGCCGGATCTGGAAAAACGGAGATGATGTTTGAAGGAATGGACTGGGCTTTGCGACAAGGCTTTAGAATTTGTGTTGCTTCTCCGAGAGTGGATGTTTGTTTAGAGCTTCTTCCACGTTTAAAAGAAGCTTTCCCTAGCATAGATATTGTTTGTCTATATGGAGACTCAAAAGATAACTACCAAGGAGAGCAGTTCGTGATAGCGACGACCCATCAGCTTATTCGCTTTTATGAAGCGTTTCAAGTTATTTTTATTGATGAAGTAGATGCATTTCCTTATGCGAAAGATCCTTTTTTAGAATATGCCGTTATGAAAGCCAGAACAAAAGAAGGTTCAACAATAATAATCACAGCAACCCCAGAGAAAAAGTGGCAAGAAGAGTGTGTAAGAGGAAAACGTAATTTTGTGAAAATTCCCGGACGATATCACCGAAAGAAACTGCCTGTGCCGAGAACGTGCTGGATTGGCCCGTGGAAAAAGAATCTAGCTAAAGGGAAAATAACTCCTAAGCTTATCCAGTGGATGAATGATGTGAAGAAGAAAGATCAGCCGGCTTTAATTTTCTTTCCAGAAATTGATGCTATGAATAAATTTGCAAATGCACTTGAAAATAAAGGCTATGCCAGCCCAGTGACAGTTCATTCAGCCGATGAATTGCGTAAAGAGAAAGTGGAATGGCTACGAAAAGGGAAAATCAAGCTGTTATTAACAACTACAATTTTAGAGAGAGGTGTTACTTTTACAGATGTGCAAGTAGCGGTGTTTGGAAGTGAAGCTCGTATTTTTACGGAAGCTGCTTTAGTTCAAATTTCAGGAAGGGCAGGTAGGAAATTATCTCATCCGACTGGAGACGTTTGCTTTTTTCATTACGGTAAAACAATAGAAATGAAGCAAGCTATCTCCCACATTCAAAAAATGAATCAACAAGGAGTGATAGAAGGGATGCTAGATGACTAATTGCTTACTTTGTTTTCAACCAGTTAGGCAAAGCGCCAGTTGGGAAATAAGTTGGTTATTTGAACCTTTGCCAATTTGTTGTGATGCATGCTTAGCGGGATTTGAAAAACTAACTGGCTTACTATGTAAAAATTGTAGTAAAGAATCCTTAGATGATGTCTGCGAGGATTGCCGAAGTAGAACACATTTTTTAGATAGTAATAAATCCATTTATCGTTACAATGATTTCGCCAAAGAATATATGAAGAAGTTTAAATTTCAAGGGGATTATGAAATAGGGGCTATTTTCAAAAAGGAATTAAGGAACTTTCTATCAGAAAAGAAAGAGAAGATTGTACCAATTCCAGTAAGCGAGATGCGGAAAGTAGAACGTGGATTTAATCAAACAACCGCGATATTAAAACAATCTGGCATCCTATATGAAGAGCTTTTAGCCAAAAAGCATACAGAAAAGCAATCTAAAAAAACAAAGAGGGAACGATTAGCATCTGAACAAACATTTTACTTTTCTGGAAAAGAAATTTATGAGTCAACAGAAGTAATATTATTTGATGATATTTACACCACAGGAAGCACACTTAACCTAGCAGCGCAAATCTTAAAAGAAGCCGGAGTGTACAAGGTGAGTGCGCTAACGATATTCAGATAGATGATATTTATCTTCTAAAAGAGGTTTGCGGAAGCGGTATTAGTGGAATAAAATACTAAATAAAGATAAGTGAATGTAAGCTTCTTAGCTCTTTGTGCAAATGTTTGCAAAACACATCGTTTTCACGTAGACTAAGGGTAAGAAGAATACTCTTCTTTATCGTTATTTTGTTTTATTTCAAAGGAGGAATTGCTATGCTTAAGTACAACATTCGTGGAGAAAATATTGAAGTAACAGAACCGATCCGAGATTATGTTGAAAAGAAAATCGATAAATTAGAACGATATTTTACGGAGACTCCAGACGCTAACGTTCATGTTAATTTAAAAGTATATTCCGATAAAAATGCGAAAGTTGAAGTGACCATTCCGCTCCCAAATCTTGTGCTACGTGCAGAAGAAACAAGTGGAGATTTATATGCTAGCATCGACTTAATTGTAGATAAATTAGAAAGACAAATTCGCAAACATAAAACAAAAGTAAACCGCAAGTTCCGTGACAAAGGGGCAGAAAGAGATTATTTTGCTTATTCTGATGTTAACGGCAGCACACCACCAGAAGAAAATGAAGGAGATTTTGATCTTGAAATTGTAAGAACAAAACAATTTTCATTAAAACCGATGGATAGTGAAGAAGCTGTTTTACAAATGAATTTGCTGGGTCATAGTTTCTATGTTTACACTGATGCGGAAACAAACGGTACCAATATTGTTTATTCTCGTAAAGACGGCAAATATGGTTTGATTGAAACAAATTAATTTAAAATAATAATTAACAGATGGGGGCCAATCTTGGTCTCCATTTTTTTACTCTTAGATGAAGAATTTATGGCATTTTGATAATTTTATTGATTAAAAAGAGATAACCAGTTGTATATTTTAGTTAATAAGTGATAGAATTAGTTTGTATATTTAAGTGAAGATAATTCCTGAAAGTTATTATAGATGAAACTGCGCGATGACAGCGAAAACAGTAGAGGAGAATTTAAATGGCTGGACTATTGAAAAAGATTTTTGAATCAGGAAAAAAAGATGTTAAATATTTGGAGAGAAAAGCAGATGAGATTATTGCTTTAGCGGATGAAACTGCTGCTCTTTCGGATGATGCTCTACGTGAAAAAACAGTAGAGTTTAAAGAGCGTGTTCAAAAAGGTGAAACACTGGATGACTTATTGGTAGAAGCATTTGCTGTTGCCAGAGAAGGTGCGAAGCGTGCGCTAGGATTGTATCCATTTAAAGTTCAATTAATGGGTGGGATTGTTCTCCACGAAGGTAACATTGCAGAGATGAAAACTGGTGAAGGTAAAACGTTAACAGCGACACTACCAGTTTATTTAAACGCGCTTTCTGGTGAAGGTGTGCATGTTGTTACAGTCAACGAATACTTAGCTCATCGTGATGCTGAAGAAATGGGCGTTTTATACAATTTCCTTGGACTTTCTGTAGGGCTAAACCTAAATGCTTTATCGAGCACAGAAAAACGAGAAGCTTATGCATGTGATATTACGTATAGCACAAATAATGAATTAGGATTTGACTATTTACGTGATAATATGGTTGTTTACAAAGAAGAAATGGTACAACGTCCGCTAGCTTTTGCTGTTATCGATGAAGTCGATTCCATTTTGGTCGATGAAGCGAGAACACCATTAATTATTTCTGGTGAAGCAGAAAAATCGACTATTCTATATGTGCGTGCAAATACTTTTGTCCGTACTCTTACAGAAGAGGAAGATTATACAGTTGATATTAAAACAAAATCTGTTCAATTAACCGAAGATGGTATGACAAAAGGAGAAAACTACTTTGATGTAGAGAACCTTTTTGATTTGGAAAATACCGTAATTTTACATCATATTGCTCAAGCGTTAAAAGCTAACTATACAATGAGCCTAGATGTCGATTATGTTGTTCAAGATGATGAAGTATTAATCGTTGACCAATTCACTGGTCGTATTATGAAAGGTCGTCGTTTCAGTGAAGGTTTACACCAAGCGCTTGAAGCAAAAGAAGGCGTAACTATTCAAAACGAATCCAAAACAATGGCGACAATTACATTCCAAAACTATTTCCGTATGTATAAAAAACTTGCAGGGATGACGGGTACTGCAAAAACGGAAGAAGAAGAGTTCCGCGATATTTATAATATGCGCGTTATTGAAATCCCAACTAATAAAGTAATTATTCGTGATGACCGTCCTGATTTAATTTACACAACGATTGAAGCGAAATTTAATGCAGTGGTAGAAGATATTGCCGAACGTCATGCAAAAGGACAACCCGTATTAGTCGGTACAGTTGCGATTGAAACATCCGAACTTATTTCTAGCAAATTAAAACGCAAAGGAATTAAGCATGATGTACTAAACGCGAAGCAACATGAACGTGAAGCTGATATCATTAAACATGCAGGTGAACGTGGCGCGGTAGTAATCGCAACCAACATGGCTGGTCGTGGTACGGATATCAAACTTGGTGAGGGTACGATTGAAGCTGGAGGTTTAGCAGTTATTGGTACAGAACGTCATGAATCACGTCGTATAGATAACCAATTACGTGGTCGTTCTGGACGTCAAGGAGACCCTGGTGTGACTCAATTTTATCTTTCTATGGAAGATGAATTGATGCGTCGTTTCGGTTCAGACAATATGAAATCAATGATGGAACGCTTTGGTATGGCAGAAGATGCTATCCAAAGTAAAATGGTTAGTCGTGCAGTTGAATCCGCACAAAGACGTGTGGAAGGAAATAACTTTGATTCCCGGAAACAAGTTTTACAATATGATGATGTACTTCGCCAACAACGGGAAGTTATCTATAAACAGCGTTATGAAGTAATTAATGCAGAAAACAGTTTGCGTGAAATTATTGAACAAATGATTCAACGAACGGTCAACTTTATCGTTTCTAGTAATGCATCAAGCCATGAACCTGAAGAAGCTTGGAATCTACAAGGAATTATCGACTATGTGGATGCGAACTTACTTCCTGAAGGCACTATCACACTAGAAGATCTACAAAATAGAACAAGCGAAGATATTCAAAATCTAATTTTAGATAAAATCAAAGCGGCTTACGACGAAAAAGAAACACTACTACCTCCAGAAGAATTTAACGAATTCGAAAAAGTAGTATTGCTTCGTGTTGTTGATACTAAATGGGTTGATCATATTGATGCCATGGATCATTTACGTGACGGTATTCATTTACGTGCGTACGGTCAAATTGATCCGCTTCGTGAGTATCAATCAGAAGGCTTTGAAATGTTTGAAGCAATGGTATCGTCCATTGATGAAGATGTTTCTCGTTATATTATGAAAGCAGAAATTCGCCAAAACCTTGAACGTGAGCAAGTTGCCAAAGGGGAAGCAATTAATCCTGCTGAAGGTAAACCAGAAGCGAAACGCCAACCAATCCGCAAAGATCAACACATTGGACGTAATGATCCATGCCCATGTGGTAGCGGCAAAAAATATAAAAATTGTCACGGTAAAGAAGCATAGATTGAAACAATTTAAAAAGCGCCTGAAAGACGGCGCTTTTTGCTATGAAAGTTTATAAGTAAATTTAAAAAAGGTGGAATTAGAATGGAATTAGCAGAAATTCGTAATGAATTAGAAAAAACAGCGCAGCAAATCAAAGACTTTAGGGGGTCTCTTTGACTTAGACAGTATGGAAGTTCGAATCGCTGAGCTAGAAGACCAAATGTTAGATCCGAATTTTTGGAATGACCAACAAGCGGCACAGAAAGTAATTAATGAGTCAAACGGATATAAAGAAACATACCAAGCTTTTCATGCGCTAGAAGAAGAACAAGAAAGTATGGAAATTAGTCTAGAATTATTAAAAGAAGAAGCAGATGAAGATTTACAAGAAGAATTAGAAAAAGATATTAAAGCTTACATGGCGACTATTAGTGAGTTTGAATTAAAACTGATGCTAAGTGATCCATATGACAAAAATAATGCTATTTTAGAACTTCATCCAGGTGCTGGTGGTACAGAATCACAAGACTGGGGTTCGATGTTACTTCGTATGTATCAACGTTGGTCTGAGAAGAAAGGCTTTAAAGTAGAGATGCTTGATTACCAAGCAGGGGACGAAGCTGGAATAAAAAGTGTCACGTTACTTATAAAAGGCCACAATGCTTACGGCTATTTAAAAGCGGAAAAAGGGGTGCATCGTCTAGTGCGTATTTCGCCATTTGACTCATCCGGCAGACGTCATACATCATTCGTTTCCGTGGATGTAATGCCTGAATTAGATGATGATATTGAAATTGAAGTACGTACAGAAGACTTGAAAATTGATACGTACCGCGCAACTGGTGCAGGTGGACAACATATCAATACAACTGACTCAGCTGTTAGGATGACACATATTCCATCCGGCATCGTTGTAACGTGCCAATCTGAGCGTTCTCAGCTTAAAAACCGTGAACAGGCAATGAAAATGTTAAAAACAAAATTATACCAAAAAGAACAAGAGGAAAAAGAACGCGAGCTAGCAGAAATTCGAGGAGAACAAAAAGAAATTGGTTGGGGAAGCCAAATTCGTTCCTATGTTTTCCACCCTTACTCCATGGTGAAAGATCATCGCACAAATTACGAAACCGGTAATATTCAAGCGGTAATGGATGGAGACTTAGATGAATTTATCAATGCATATTTGCGTTCTAGGATTGGATAAAAGAGATGGCAAATAAAAGAAAGAAACAACCGTTATCCCCAGTTGTTTCTAAATTAATTGAGTATATTTATGTCATTATAGGTGCAGCTCTCATCGCACTTGCTTTTAATGTTTTACTACTCCCGAATCACGTTGCTTCTGGCGGAGTGAGCGGGATAAGTACAATCATTAACTATTTAACAGGTTGGAATCCTGCTTTTATTCAGTGGGCATTTAATATTCCTTTATTTCTAGCGGGATTATTCTTTTTAGGCTATCAATTCGGGTTGAAAACTTTTGTCGGCACGATGCTTTTACCGTTCTTTGTGTATTTAACGCAAGGCTTGGAGCCATGGACGCATGAACCTCTTGTAGCTGCTTTGTTTGGCGGCGTACTTGTAGGAATGGGACTTGGAATCGTTTTTCGAGGCAAAGCATCTACTGGTGGCACGGATGTCGCTGCACAAATTTTGCATAAGTATTCTCATCTAACATTGGGAATTTGTGTGGCTTTGATTGATGGATTCGTTGTTATTTCGGCAATGTTTGTTTTTGACATTGAATCAGGGCTGTACGCACTTGTCGGATTATTCGCTACAAGTAAAACAATTGATTTGGTGCAAGTTGGTTTAAATCAATCCAAAACAGTCTTTATTATTTCTGAAAATCAAGAAGCAATCCGCCAAGCAATTCTGTTTAAAATTGACCGAGGCATTACTCGGCTCTCCGCAAAAGGTGGATATACAGAGGATGACAAGCAAATTTTATTATGTGTGATTGCGCAAAGTGAATTTTCAAGGTTAAAAGAAGTTATAAAAGAAATAGACCCAGAGGCTTTTGTGGTTGTAATGAGCGCAAGTGAAGTAATGGGTGAAGGTTTTACTTCATAAAAAAGTACCATTTCCTAACTTTTTTAGTCAGGAAATGGTACTTTTTTTAAGTTTTCAGGCCCGCTTTTTGACAATTTGATGACAGTCGAGTTTAGCCTAGTTGCAGACCTCGAGCTATTTTAACTAGATTGGTCTATTCCGCTAGCTAGAACTGTAATGATTTTTAATGTACCTGTAATGTTATTTAGGGTAAAAACAAGTTACAATGTTAGCAGTAGAAAAGACCAATGTGGGTTCTTTTTTATTTTGTCTTAATAACACTAGACCGCAGACATATATATAAATTGGAAATCAACGTAATAATCGTATTTCCTATTACAATAATCGAGATATTGTCACACCCTGAAATATAATTGTAATGCAATTAACCTATAGATGAAAAACTGTCATGGTATAATTAAGCTTATGTTGTGAGTTTAAATTCGTACCTACAAACAACTCATCTTCATGGTTACCATGCATTACCTAAAATGTAACTCAGTAGAAAGGCATAGTAAGGTGATAAAATGATATTAATGGAAGATGTTTATAAGAAATACCCTAACGGCATAACAGCTGCCAATGGACTCAACATTAACATTGGCGAAGGGGAATTTGTTTATGTAGTAGGCCCGAGTGGTGCTGGTAAATCTACCTTCATCAAAATGATTTACAGAGAAGAACGAGCGACAAAAGGCAAAATCATCGTAGACAAATTTGATTTGATTAATATGAAAAATCGTGAAATCCCATATCTTCGTCGTAACGTAGGCGTGGTATTCCAAGATTACAAATTACTTCAAAGCAAAACAGTTTATGAAAACATTGCTTATGCGATGGAAGTGGTTGAAACAGAGCCATCCGTAATTAAAGAACGTGTTATGGAAGTACTAGATTTAGTCAACCTTAAGCATAAAGTAAGAATGTTGCCGGATGAACTTTCCGGTGGTGAGCAACAGCGGATATCCATTGCCCGCTCCATTGCAAATATGCCTAAAGTATTAATAGCAGATGAACCGACCGGTAACCTAGATCCTGATACTTCATGGGAAATCATGAATATCCTTGAAGAAATAAGCAATCGCGGAACAACCATCGTGATGGCAACCCACAACAAAGAAATTGTTAACACATTGAAACACCGGGTAGTCGCTATCGAGAATGGAAGAATTGTTCGAGATGAGCAGCAAGGAGAATATGGCTATGAAATTTAGGACTGTAGGAAGACATATAAGAGAAAGTTTTAAGAGCCTTTACCGGAATGGTTGGATGACCTTTGCAGCAGCGAGTGCAGTAACAGTAACACTTATCTTAGTCAGCGTGTTTTTTGCAATATTGATCAACATGAACAAGCTTGCAACGGATGTAGAAAACAATGTACAAATTAACGTACATATTTCTCTAAGCGCAGACAAGAAACAGCAGCAAGAACTTGAGAAAAACATTGAGAAGATTGATGGAGTTGATAGTGTCAGCTTTTCTTCTAAGGATGACGAATTGAAGAAATTAGTTGGTGCGTACGGCAAAAACTTCGAATTGTTTAAACAAGATAATCCACTATACGATGTGTTTGTTGTAGAGGCTAAAGAGCCCACACAAACAAAGACTATTGCTAAAAAAGTAGAAAAATTACAGTACGTAGATAATGTAGAATATGGTGAGAAAACAGTCGATAAATTGTTTGATACCTTGAAATGGGGACGATATGCTGGTATTATACTAAGCATTGGGTTGTTACTAACAGCGATGTTCTTAATATCAAACACAATCAAGATTGCAATTTTCTCCCGGCGAAGAGAAATAGAAATAATGAAATTAGTAGGAGCGACCAACTGGTTCATACGCTGGCCTTTCGTTTTAGAAGGTGCTTGGCTAGGATTAATTGGCTCGATTGTACCAGTTGTGTTAACATTTATAGGCTATGTTAATATTTACAACTTGGTGAATCCGAAGTTAGTGACAAGCTCACTATCACTTCTGCCTCCAACACCATTCGCTTATCAAATTAGTGGCTTGATTATTGCAATCGGCGTACTAATCGGGATTTGGGGAAGCGTAATATCTATCCGCAGATTCTTGAAAGTCTAACTCAGAAAATTACTTAAATCGAAATAAAAATAATTTAAAAGAAAAAGCTAGGGAGCTTTTTAGGAGGTAAACTTTTTGAAAAAGAATACGTTTATTGCGATTTCACTCGCAGCAGTTATCAGTTTGACGCCAGCTTTTACGACTAATGTTTTCGCGGACGTGAATACAGACATTCAAAACCAAGATAAAAAAATTAACGACATCAAGTCTAAAAAAACAGATTTACAATCAGATCTTTCTGGTTTAGTAGCAGACCTTGAGAAAGCTCAAGAAAAAGCTAAATCTCTACAAGGAGAATTTGATAAAACAGGCAAAGAACTAAAAAAACTTAATGAAGATATTAAAAGTATCAATGAACGTATTAAAGAACGCGAAACTGTTTTAAAAGAACGTGCTCGTGCGATGCAAAAAACTTCTAATTCTAATGCTTATCTTGAAGTTATCTTAGATGCAGAAAATCTTTCTGACTTAGTTGGTCGTGTTTCTGCAGTTAACCAATTAGTTGATTCTGATAAATCTATTTTAGAAGATCAACAAAATGATGAAAAAGCTTTAAAAACAAAACAAACTGCTGTTAAGAAAAAACAAGAAGATCAAGCAACAGCAATTCATGAATATGAAGCACAACAAAATAAAATCGAAGCACAAAAAGCTGAAAAAGAAGCAATCGTTGCTCAACTAGCTTCTGATCAAGCAAGTGCTGAAAATGCAAAAGCTGGTCTTGTAAGTGAACGTGATAAAGCAGCTAAAGAAGCTACAGCACGTGCGACAGCTTTACGTGAAGCAACATCTTCAAACGTTGGACAAGAATCAAGTAGTTCTGCTACTTCTACATCAAGTGGAAAATCTAATACAACGAAAAATGTTGCATCAAATGATAACAATTCAGCACCAAGCGCAGCAACACCATCTAGTGGCGGATACTCAGCAATGATTGCTGCAGCTAACGCACAACTTGGAAAACCTTATAGCCTTGGAGCAACTGGACCAAGCGCATTTGACTGTTCAGGATTTACTTCTTATGCTTTCCGTGCAGCTGGTGTTTCTCTTCCAAGAACATCTGGTGGACAATATGCAGCAGCATCTAAAATCAGCGCTAGCCAAGCAAAACCAGGTGACTTAGTATTCTTTAACTATGGTAGCGGAATTGCTCACGTTGGAATTTATGTTGGTGGCGGTCAAATGATTAACGCTCAAAACAATGGCGTTAAATATGACAACATCACTAGCGGTTACTGGGCTAAATATCTTGTAGGATATGGCCGCGTAGCTAACTTCTAATTATTATTGAAAAGTTAAAAAGCACCTTTGTCGTTTTAAACAAAGGTGCTTTTTTATATGGTATGGTAAAGGGAATTATGAAGTTCCTAGTCAAATAGAGAATAGAAAAGGAGCTTAAAATGTTAAAAAAATATGGGGTAGTAACGATTCTTAGCCTATTGGTTATTTCCGCGCCACTAACTGGTGCGCACGCGGATACTATCAATGATATGCAAAAGCGCCAAAATGAAATTGAACAAAAAAAATCAGAACTAGATAAAAATATAGACTCGAAAAACTCGGAATTAAATCATTTAGAAAGTGCTGAAAAAGACGCTGCAAAAGAATTAGAATCACTTATGAAAAGTCTTGATGCCACTAACAAGAAATTAAAAGAGCAGGAAGATAAAGTGAGCTCTGAAAACGAGAAACTAAAGAAATTGCAAAAAGAAATGGAAAAACTGCGCAATGATATTCGCGATCGTCAAAAAGTACTTGATAATCGAGCGCGTGCTATCCAAACAACTGGAACAGCCACTTCTTATTTAGATATGATTTTTGAAGCAGATGATTTTAAAGAACTTGTTGACCGCGTGACAGTTGTATCGGCAATTGTAAAAGCGGACCAAAACATTATGCAAGACCAAAAAGATGATCAAGATAAACTAAAAGTAGCAGAATCTGCTTCTCAGAAAAAACTAGAGAATCTAAAAGTACTTGCAGTGGAATTAGAAGTTTCGAAAAACAATATGGAAAGTCAAAAACAAGAAAAAAATGATTTAGTTATGGCTCTAGCAAACAAAAAAGACTTAACTAAGAGCGAACAAACCCTTTTAGCTAGTGAACAAGGTGCGCTTACTGATGAAGAAAAACGACTTGCTTCTAATATTGCAGGTGAAAAAGCAAAACAAGAGGCTGCAATTAAAGCCGCTGAAGAGAAGCGAATGCAAGAAGCCGCAGCAGCAAGCGCTAAAAGTTCCTCTGTTGTTAAACAACAACCAAGTTCAGATTCAAGTGGAGCTACAGAAACAGTAAGTTCCGGTGGAGGCCAATTTATTAAACCAGCTTCTGGTATATTAACTTCTGGATTTAGCGAACGAACAAATCCCGTGACTGGCAAATATGAATCCCACAAAGGTCAAGATATTGCAGGTGGCGGTACAGTTACTGTTTCAGCTGCAGCATCAGGAACAGTTGTATTTTCAGGGTTTGGCGCATCAGGTAGTGGATTTGGTGGTTATGGTTATGTAGTAAAAATTGACCATGGCAATGGATTCCAGACACTATACGGACATATGCGTGCAGGTAGCTTGAAAGTAGTTACCGGCCAACAAGTTTCCCAAGGCCAACCGATTGGTATTATGGGATCAACAGGTCAATCGACAGGACAACATCTACATTTTGAAATACATAAAAACGGTATTCCAGTCGATCCAGCACCTTATATTTAATTCAAAAACCATTGATGAAAAATCAATGGTTTTTTTCTTGTGTTGAAACGAACTGGAATAGGCTAATTGCAGATTTTATGATATGATACTACTATCAGTTTGTGTAAGAAAAGGGGGAACACAATGGGACTGTTGGCTTATCTATTAGTGATTTTGCTAATTTTAAATGTATTCTTTGCGGCAGTGACGGTCTTCTTAGAAAGACGCGATACATCCGCCACTTGGGCTTGGTTGCTAGTCTTAACTTTTGTTCCGATATTTGGTTTCATTATCTATTTGATTTTTGGGAGAAAATTATCAGGCAAAAAGATTTTCGATTGGAAGGGACAAGAAAAAATTGGGATACAGGAATCTACTGCCAATCAAATAGAAATGATACGGCAAAAAGAATTTCCATTTAGCGATCCGAATGTGAAAAAACATCGTGATTTAATCTATTTATTACTCGTAAACGATGGTGCTATTTTAACGCAAGACAATGAAGTGGAACTTTTTGTAGATGGACATGAGAAATTCGATGCGCTAATTGCTGATATTGAAAAAGCGAAAGATCATATACATCTCATCTATTATATTTTCCATTCTGATGAACTAGGCAATCGCTTAATGCGCGTGCTGGAAAGAAAAGCAGCAGAAGGTTTAAATGTGAAAATTATTTATGATGCAATGGGTTCAAGGACAACGAAAAAATCATTTTTCCGTACGTTTCAAAAAAATGGTGGTCTAGTTAGACCTTTTTTTCCGTCTAAATTACCATTGATTAACTTTCGTCTCAACTACCGAAATCACCGGAAATTGGCTATAATCGATGGAGATGTTGGTTATATTGGTGGTTTTAATATTGGTGATGAATATCTTGGGGCATCGAAGAAATTTGGTTACTGGCGTGATACACATTTACGTGTACATGGAAAAGCTGTTTATGCGATGCAAACTCGCTTTATTATGGACTGGAATTCTGCATCATCCACACATAAAATTGATTACAAAGCGCGATACTTCCCGACTTTTCATGGGAAAGGTCATACAAGTATGCAAATTGTTTCGAGTGGTCCTGATTCCGAATGGCAACAAATCAAAAATGGTTACATCAAAATGATCAATGCTGCTAAAAAAACAATTTATTTACAATCACCTTATTTTATTCCAGATGCAAGTTTGCTTGAAGCAATCAAAATCGCAGCACTTTCTGGGGTAGATGTCAGGGTTATGATTCCTAATAAGCCAGACCATGCTTTTGTTTACCGCGCAACTACTAACTACGCCGGTGAATTAATGGAAACGGGAGCGAAAATCTTTATTTATGATAATGGTTTTATCCACGCGAAAACACTCGTTGTAGATGGCGAAATTGCTTCAGTTGGAACCGCGAATATGGATTTCCGGAGTTTCCGACTTAATTTTGAAGTAAATGCTTTTATTTATGAAAAACAAATGGTGCAAAAACTAGAAGATGCCTTTTTGGAAGATATTCTAAAATCGTATCAACTAACACCTGAATTATATGCAAAACGATCTTTATGGATTAAATTTAAAGAAGCGGTAAGCCGACTTTTATCGCCTATATTATAGAAGTATTAGGGAAAGCTGGTGTAGAAAATGGATGTTTTTGTTGAAATACTAAATGGAATAGGGAGACTACTTCTACAACCAGCATTGTATGTAGGAATTCTTTTAGCGATACTGGCTGGTTTTAACCGTGTGAGGTGGGAACGGAAATCATTTAGTATCAGTATTTATTCACCTTGGTTAGAATTGAAAAGTTTCTTTGGTGTGAGTTTGTTATTTGGATTAGCTATTTCTGTTGTTACCTCGCTCATTGGATTTGGTGTGATGATAGAGTGGGTTGCTATTTTTAATGTAGTAGCTTGTTTCTTACTAATTGTAGGGATGTTCCGTTTGAGTTCAACGGCATTTACTATCGGTATTACGAGTTTGATTTTTTATTTCTGCTATTATTTTGATGTGAGTTTAGCACCGTTTACGAATGAGGCATTCACGTATGACTCGATTTTTATTGATAACTTTATGATTTCCATGACATTTCTGCTCGCAGTATTGTTATTTGTAGAAGCTTTCTTAATCCAGTATACAAGCGCAAAAAATCCCTCTCCATCTCTTCGGAAAAGTAAGCGCGGTAAATTAATCGGTTCCTTTCAATTAAGAAAATTATGGTTTGTACCGATTGTTATGTTTTTACCAGGAGATGTGTTTACGAAAATTTTTGAGTGGTGGCCAGTCTTTGCTATTGGTTCGCAGTCGTATTCATTAATCATTTTACCGTTATTCATCGGCTTCCAACAACAAGTACAGACACAACTTCCGGAAGAAGCAAGCCGTAAAATTGCTGTTGAGGTAACAACATTAGCGACAATTATTGCTGTAGCTGGTTTATTAGGAATTGTGATGCCAGTACTGACATTGTTCGCTTTCATGTTCGCTGTAATTGGTCGATTTTGGATTTCTTATCGCCATTATCGTTCCGAAAAATTAGCACCAAAGAAATTTGGTCCTCAGCCAGATGGGCTTGTAGTTCTGGGTGCTCGTGCGGCCACTCCGTCTGCGCGACTAAACTTGAAAGCTGGTGAAAAAATTACAGAAGTAAACAGTCGACCAGTGCGTACTCGCGAGGAACTTTACGAAGCGCTAAACTTAAACCGAGCATTTTGTAAGCTGAAAGTAATTGATAACGCTGGTGAACCACGTTTTGAACAAACAGCACTTTATGAGAATGAATCATTTGAACTTGGTTTGTTATTAGTAGAGCCAAGATAATTTTAGGACACCAGTGTTGTTTGAAAGCAGCATTGGTGTTTTAAGTTTTTGTAAAGATAAGATTAATATAAAGGCATTTCTACCCGAAAAAGGTTAATTCATGCTATATTTTAGATAAAAGTGTTACATAAAGAAGGGATGGGAAGTACGTTGGTAAAAATTCTTGTAGTTGATGATGAAGCTTCTATTGTTACGTTACTGCAATTTAACATTGAAAAAGCTGGGTTTGATGTGGTAACAGCAGAAGACGGCAGAACCGGATACGAACTCGCTTTGTCCGAAAAACCAGATTTAATTGTGCTTGATTTAATGCTTCCTGAGATGGACGGAATCGAAGTAACAAAAAAACTTCGCCAAGATAAAGTAAATGTGCCAATTTTAATGTTAACGGCAAAAGATGAAGAATTAGATAAAATTATCGGACTGGAACTTGGAGCAGATGACTATATGACTAAACCGTTTAGCCCAAGAGAAGTAGTTGCAAGAATTAAAGCAATCTTGCGTCGAACAGAAGGAAAAGCCGAAATAATAGAAGAAATAACCGAAGATTCGGAAGCTACGATATTAATTGGTGATTTGAAAATTTTGCCAGATAGTTATGAAGTGTATTTACAAGATGATTTACTTGATTTAACGCCAAAAGAATTTGAGTTATTGCTATTCTTGGCAAATCATCGTGGCAAAGTTTTCTCTAGAGACCAATTGCTCGATACTGTCTGGAACTATGATTACGTTGGAGAAACCCGAATTGTAGACGTTCATGTCAGCCATTTGCGCGATAAAATCGAACTAGATACAAAACAACCTAAATACATCAAAACAATTCGTGGCTTCGGTTATAAAATGGAGAACGTGAAATAATGAAGAAATTATGGCTGAAAATCGGGTTATCCTTTTTTATCTTATTTTTCGTTGTGATGGTTATTGTTGGCGTTTTTTCCGGGGAACTAATGAAATCAACGTACTTAAATATGAAAGAAAATCAATTAGAAGATGACGCAAAAATTCTGCTTCAAACAACTAATATGGAGAATTTAGATTTAGATAAAGATGCCGCAACTATCCAAAAAAGTCTTGATCCACTTGGCGAGGATATTGATGCACGCATTACGGTGATCGATAGCAAAGGCGACGTGGTAGCTGATACAAAAAAAGACCCAGAAAAACTTGATAACCATATGAATCGCCCCGAAGTAACAGATATTCTGAAAAAAGGGGAAAGCGTTGGTATTTCAATCCGTGAAAGTGATTCACTTGGTTATAGTATGCTTTATGTCGCGGTTCCTGTTAAACATCAAGGCAAAACAGATGGTGTACTGAGAATTTCGATTTCACTTGAATCTGTTGATGCGGCGGTTGCTAAACTCTGGGGGAACTTAGCGCTTATTTTCGGTATTGCACTTGTAATTATCGCAGCAATCAGTGTTTTTATTGCTAGAAAAATCACTAGACCAGTTCGCGAAATCATCGAAGTCTCTACAGATTTGGCCAATCATAAATACGATAGTCGCATCCACGGTAAAATAAGCGGAGAACTTCAAGATCTCTCCATCAGTGTAAACACATTAGCAGAAAGCTTGGAAACGCAAATGTTTGAAATTAAGCAAAATGAGCAACGACTTAATGCTATTGTCCAAAACTTAGTAAGTGGCGTAATGCTGATTAATGTCGATAAACAAGTCATCATGACCAACCGCACCATGTATCAAATTTTAGGAGAGACAGAAATCACCGGCAAACCATTTTATGAAGTAATTAAAAGTTTTGCACTGAGCCAGTTGATAGAAGCGACTTTTGAAACAAAAACCATTCAACAAAAAGAAATTATTCTTTATTTCCCGCGCGAAATGATTTTGGATGCAAGTGTTTCTCCAATTTTAGGGGAGAATGGGGAAATTACTGGGATTATTTTATTACTGCATGATATCACTCAAATTCGTCATTTGGAAAATGTTCGTTCTGAATTTGTCACCAACGTTTCTCATGAATTAAAAACACCCGTGACGGCTCTCAAAGGATTCGCGGAAACATTACTTGACGGCGCAATGTACGACGAAGTGCTACTAAAAAAATTCCTAACGATTATTAAAGAAGAAAGTGATCGATTGCACCGTTTGATTATGGATATTCTCGCACTTTCTAGAATTGAACAAAATCCGGTCGCGGAAAACGTTGAGCTGGTTGACGTTGACGAGGTAATTGAACAATCTGCTCGCACTATTTTTGAAATGGCGACCGAAAAAAATATTCGAGTAACCATTCCAGAAAAAACAAGTGCATCCGTTATGATTGAAACAGATCGTGACAAGCTGCAACAGATAGTAATTAACTTGCTTTCTAATGCAATCAACTACACCCCAGTCGATGGAAAAGTAGAAGTTAAATTAATCGAGCAAGAGGCAGAAGTTATAATAGAAGTAACTGATAACGGAATTGGCATCCCGGCTAAAGATATTGACCGCGTGTTTGAACGATTCTACCGAGTGGATAAAGCCCGCAGCAGACACTCAGGAGGCACTGGACTTGGACTTTCCATCGTCAAACATTTAGTTGAAAACTGTGGTGGGCGAATCGAAGTAGAAAGCCAAGAAGAAGTTGGCTCGACCTTCCGCGTCACTTTACCAAAAAAAGCCTAACAAATATCCTGTTTGAAAGAATGTAATCTTTCAGACAGGATATTTTTATTTTATTTACGAAAGAAACAAATTTGGTGTAATAATTTACTAGTTTGCCTTCTGTTTGAAAGATATTCATAAAAAAGTTTACATTTTCGACAAAAAATGTGGTTATTTACAATTACTTAACATTAGCTACACACCACCTTAAATCTCAGACGTTATAGTAATACTTGTAAGGAATAACAATTAAAAAAACAAGGTGGGAATAAGATAATGAAAAAGAAGTATTTGGGAATAGTAGCAATGTTAGCAGCAGTAATGCTTGTCTTCGCAGCATGTGGAAGTGACAGCAGTTCATCAGATAAAGCAAACGGATCAACAAAAGGGGATAAAGAAGTTTCTGGCTCATTAACAGCAGTCGGATCCACTGCACTTCAACCACTCGTTGAAGCAGCTTCCAAAGAATTTATTAACACTAACCCTAAAGCACAAATCAACGTGCAAGGCGGTGGTTCTGGAACTGGTTTAACACAAGTACAACAAGGCGCAGTTGAAATTGGTAACTCGGACGTATTCGCTGAAGAAAAAGATGGCGTAGATGCTTCGAAACTGGTTGACCATCGTGTAGCAGTTGTCGGAATGGCTCCAGTAGTAAACAAAGATGTAGGCGTTAAAAACATTACAAAACAACAATTAATCGATATCTTCACTGGTAAAACTACTAACTGGAAAGACGTTGGCGGTAAAGACGAAAAAATTACAATCATCAACCGTGCGGAAGGAAGCGGAACACGTGCTACTTTCGAAAAATGGGGACTTGATGGTAAAACACCAGTTAAAGCACAAGAACAAGATTCATCCGGTACAGTTCGTAAAATCGTAAGCGAAACTCCAGGAGCAATCAGCTACCTAGCATTCTCTTACATTGACGCTTCCGTAGTTGGACTTTCATTAGATGGCGTTGAACCAACTGAAGATAAAGTTGCAACTAACGACTGGAAAATCTGGTCTTATGAACATATGTATACAAATGGCGAACCAAAAGGCTTAACAAAAACGTTCTTAAAATACATGACTTCTGATGAAGTACAAAATAATATCGTACCACAACTTGGTTACCAATCAATCAAATCCATGAAAGTGGAACGTGATGCATCTGGTAAACTAACTGACGTAAAATAAAAAGAATGAAATGGGCGTCTATCCTAGTAATACCGGGATAGACGTATACCCATGTTAGGAGTAAACATGGGAGGAGAAAGGAGCTTACGTGACTTGGAAGCGATAAAAGAAAAGAAGCTTACACAAACTTCTAAAAAGGCGCATCTAGAAACTAGAGGCAAAATTATTACATTCATCTGTATTTCAATCATGGTTATTGCCGCAGCGTCTATTTTGTTTTTTGTTATATCGAAAGGTTTAGCAACATTTACAGTTAATAAAGTGTCTTTTGTTGATTTTATAACTGGAACAGACTGGAATCCTTCGCAAAAAGATGCAAACGGAAATCCTCTAGTTGGCGCTTTGCCAATGATTATTGGTTCTTTTGCAGTAACGCTTTTTGCCGCTTGTATTGCAGGACCACTTGCAATCGGTGCAGCCATTTTTATGGTGGAAATCTCACCTAAGTTTGGGAAAAAGATTTTGCAACCAGTTATGGAACTTTTAGTTGGTATTCCATCTGTTGTTTATGGATTCATTGGACTAAGTGTTGTCGTTCCATTTATTCGTGACCATATTTCGGGAAGTGGCTTTGGTATTGCCGCTGCGACCGTAGTTTTAACAGTAATGATTTTGCCGACTGTTACTTCACTCAGCGTAGATGCGATTAAATCTGTTCCACGTCACTACCGAGAAGCTTCGTTGGCACTTGGCGCAACACGTTTCCAGACGATTTGGAAAGTAGTGCTTCGTAGCTCGCGTTCAGGAATTTTGACAGCGATTGTATTCGGGATGGCTCGTGCATTCGGTGAAGCTCTTGCTGTACAAATGGTTATTGGGAACTCTGCTGTTATTCCAACCTCATTATTTGAGCCAGCTTCTACATTAACTAGTATTTTAACAATGGGTATGGGAAATACAGTTATGGGGACGCTTGATAATAATATCCTTTGGTCACTTGCAATGGTGTTACTCGCAATGTCACTATTCTTCATCATTGTGATCCGCTTCATCGGACGTAGGAGGAAAGTCAAATGAATGTAAAAACAAAAGATAAAATCGCGACAGGCGTTTTCTATGCTATTGCTGTATTAATTGTCATTATTTTAGCTGGCTTACTTGGCTATATTTTAGTAAAAGGTGTTCCGCAACTTAGCTGGAAGTTTTTGACGACCCCACCACAGTCGTTCCAAGCTGGCGGCGGAATCGGTCCTGAAATCTGGAATTCATTTTATATGCTCGTTATTACGATGATTATTTCTGTTCCTATCTCGCTCGGTGCGGGAATTTATATGGCAGAATATGCGCGTAAAAATTGGATTACAGATTTAATTCGCACAACGATTGAAGTGCTTTCCTCACTTCCATCTATTGTCGTAGGGCTATTCGGTTTCCTTGTTTTTGTTATTCAAATGGGGTGGAGCTTCTCGGTTATTTCCGGGGCGCTTACACTAACGATTTTCAATTTACCACTATTAATTCGTGTTGTCGAAGAGGCACTTAATGCTATTCCAAACACGCAGCGTGAAGCAGGGCTTGCTCTAGGTTTATCCAGATGGGAAACAATCACGCGAGTACTTGTTCCAGCCGCACTCCCGGCAATTATTACCGGAGTTATCTTAGCAGCAGGACGGGTATTTGGTGAAGCAGCGGCGCTTATTTTCACAGCCGGTCAAAGTACACCTATTCTTGATTTCACTGACTGGAATCCGGTCAATCCAGCTTCACCACTAAATATTTTCCGCCCAGCAGAAACATTAGCTGTTCATATTTGGAAAATTAATGGTGAGGGAATTATGCCAGATGCACAAGCCGTTTCTGACGGAGCTTCTGCGGTATTAATTCTTTCCGTATTACTTTTCAACGTCTTAGCTCGCCTGCTTGGAAAATTTGTTTATAAACGCATGACCTCGTCTTAAAAAGCCAGGAAAAGGAGATTTTAAATGATGTTAACGAAGAAACCTGAAATTAATACAATTTTACAAGCAACACCAGATCCTCATTCACTTCCTGCTGCAATGGCGACCGAGGATTTGCACGTATATTATGGCGATAATCACGCAATTAAAGGTGTTGATTTAACCTTCCCGGAAAATAAAGTGACAGCTTTGATTGGACCATCTGGTTGCGGTAAATCCACATATTTAAGAGCATTAAACCGAATGAACGATGAAATTGATGGTTGCCGCATGGAAGGTCAAATTTTATACGATGGGATTAATATTAATCGTAAAGAAGTTGATTTATACAATGTTCGCAAAGAAATAGGCATGGTATTCCAAAAACCAAATCCATTCACGAAATCTATCTATGAAAATGTTGCTTTTGGCCTCAAACGTCATGGCATGAAGAATAAAAAAGAAATTATGGAGCGTGTGGAGAAAAGTTTGCGTCGAGCAGCTCTTTGGGACGAAGTAAAAGACGATTTAGGAAAAAGCGCACTATCCCTTTCTGGTGGGCAGCAACAACGTCTTTGTATTGCTAGAGCTGTCGCAATGCAGCCAAAAGTATTGTTACTTGATGAGCCAGCATCTGCACTTGATCCAATTTCGACAAGCAAAATTGAAGATTTAATTAATGAGTTGAAAAATAAATATACTATTATAATCGTGACGCATAATATGCAACAAGCGGCTCGTGTATCCGACTACACTTCTTTCTTCTATCTGGGGGAAGTCGTGGAATTCTCAGGAACATCCGAACTTTTCACGAATCCGCAACAAAAACAAACTGAAGACTATATTTCTGGTAACTTTGGCTAGAAAGGAGCTTTTTTATGACAACTGAAACTGCTGAAAAAGTAGAGTATATCATTGAAACAAAAGATGTAGATTTATTTTATGGTTCCAAACAAGCACTACAAAAAATCGCTTTAAACATTAAGAAAAATCAAGTGACCGCTCTAATTGGTCCGTCGGGGTGTGGGAAATCAACTTTTCTGCGTACGCTTAACCGAATGAATGATTTAATTCCCAATGTGAAAACGACTGGAGAAATCCATATTGGCGGTGAAAATGTACAAGATCCTAAAATTGACATGGTTAACTTACGAAAAAAAGTGGGTATGGTTTTCCAACAAGCAAACCCATTCCCGTTTTCGATTTATGATAATGTCGCTTATGGTCCGCGGATGCATGGTATAAAAGACAAAAAAGTACTTGATGAGATTGTAGAAAGAAGTTTGCGTCAAGCGGCTCTTTGGGAAGAAGTGCATGATAGGCTGGATCGTTCGGCGATTGGGATGTCAGGTGGACAACAACAGCGGCTTTGCATCGCACGAGTTCTAGCTGTTAAACCGGATGTTATTTTGATGGATGAGCCAACTTCTGCACTGGACCCAATTTCGACAGCAAAAGTAGAAGATTTGATTTTAGAATTAAAGAAAGACTATACGATTGTTATTGTGACGCATAATATGCAACAAGCATCCCGGATTTCCGATGAAACTGCCTTTTTCTTAAATGGTCGCATCGTGGAGTTCGCGGATACGACGAGTATTTTTACCAACCCAGCAGAAAAGGAAACAGAAGACTATATTTCAGGAAGATTTGGATAAAGGAGTGTTATTATGGTAGTCAGAAAAATTTTTACGGAACAGTTAAACGACTTGCACCAACATCTAATGGAAATGGGAATGCTTGCGAATGAAGCGATTTTTAAAGCAGTCAAGTCACTTGTACACCGCGATACCGAGCTTGCTAAACAAGTAGTTGCAGAAGATAAAGCAATCAATAACATGGAGCTTTCACTGGAACAACGCTCTTTTGAGTTGATCGCTTTGCAACAGCCAGTTGGTATGGATTTGCGAAAAATCGTCACAGTACTAAAAACAAGTTCGGATTTAGAACGAATTGGTGACCACGCAGTAAGTATTGCCAAAACGGCTATTTTAATTGGTGAAAGTAAGGTTTTAAAGCCGATTCCCGAAATACCAGAAATGGGCGAAATTGTAAAAGCAATGCTACAAGACGTATTAAAAGCTTACCTTGCAGAAGATGAAGTTGCTGCTCGCAAAATTGCTGAGCGCGATAATGAAGTCGATAAGCTTCATAAAATCGTTTATCAAAAATGTATTCATTTTATGCAAGAAGAGCCAGAGCATATAGAAGATGTTTCACAACTACTCTTAGTTTCCCAGTATATCGAACGTATTGGTGATTATGTAACAAATGTGTGCGAATGGATTGTTTACTTGAAGAGTGGCGAAATTGAAGATTTAAACAGATAAAAAAAGCCCGATTTTCCTTTCCACAGGTTAATCGGGCTTTTTTTGGTGTGTTAGGCGGTTTAAATAACTTCTCAATATTTAAAACCCTTTTATTCCCCAGCTCTCCTTTCTTAATGATAAAAAAATTGTATCATTGAAACAGAGAAAATCTTGTTTTTGCTCATATTTAATCATTTTTTAATAGATGTGTTGTTAAACTTGCGGAATCATTCCTATTTAAGTATCATATGAGTATATGAACATATATGGAAAATGGAGTGATATTTAATGGAAAACGCAAAACAATCTTTAGATGAAGAAACGCTATTTAGTGTTACGCAGATATTTAAGGCGCTTTCTGATCCAACGCGTGTGCAGATTTTAAATTTGCTTCAAGACCGCGAATACTCTGTGAATGAAATTGCGCGAACACTTGCGTTTAACCAGACAACTGTTTCTCACCAGCTGCGTTTTTTAAAAAACTTAAGACTTGTGAAATCAAGACGTGAAGGCACGACGATTTATTATATGCAAGATGATAATCACGTATTAGAATTACTCACACAAGCAATTCGCCACGTGCACCATCATTAAGTAAGAACGCTCAGAAAACCTTTTAGGAATGATGGGTGTTTTTTATCCCAAATAAACAGAGATTATGGTAAAGTAAGTAACAAATAAAAGCTTGGAGGAAGTATTTTGAAGAAATTATCACCAATGCAGAAGTTCATTGTTATTATAGGGATTATTGTGATGATTATTATTGCGATTTTAGCAGTTGTTTGGAATAGTAATCTCACAGCAGTTATTGGTTTATCTGTTGTGCAATTTATTATCATTCAGTTCGTTTGTTATGTTGGTATTTATTCGCATATGAAAGTCGGAACGGCGCGCGGAACAAAGTTGTTTAGCTGGGGAATACTGACGACACTTTTATTTTCAGCAATTATTTTTATTTTTGCTACCGATAATTTTAGAACTTACTCAGCCGCAATGATTGCTTTAATTGGTTATGCTGCGGCGCTGATGATGCGTGAAATCGAAAACACTAATCCTGCCAATAAAAAACAAAAACGTGAAGAATAAAACGAAGGATGGAGGGATAATATGGGAATTCATCAATATTTCCAAAGTTTATCAGATTTAGAAAACATTTATCGTTGCCCAGGAAAATTTAAATATCAAGAGCACTCTGTTGCAGAACATTCATATAAAGTTACATCCATTGCTCAATTTTTCGGCGCTGTAGAGGAAGAAGCTGGGAATGAAGTGAATTGGCGTGCACTATACGAAAAAGCGCTAAACCACGATTATTCAGAGCTTTTCATCGGGGATATTAAAACGCCTGTGAAATATGCAACGACAGAACTCCGCGAAATGCTTTCAGAAGTAGAAGAAAGCATGACAAAAAATTTTATTGAACGAGAAATCCCAGAAACGTATCAACCAATTTATCGTCATTTGCTAAAAGAAGGTAAAGACAGTACGTTGGAAGGGAAAATCCTCGCAATTTCTGATAAAGTAGACCTGTTATATGAATCCTTTGGTGAAATTCAAAAAGGAAATCCAGAAAATATTTTTGTGGAGATTTATAGTGAAGCACTTGCAACCATTTATCAGTACCGAGAAATGGCTAGCGTGAAGTATTTTTTAAAAGAAATTTTACCAGATATGCTTGCTGAAAAAGGTATCGAAAAAACAGAATTACCACAGCTTACAACGGAAATAACGACCAAAGCATTGCGAGACGCGTAAAAAAGGGGGAGGAAAGTAAGATGGATCAAATTATATCTGCACTTATTTTCCCTTGTCTCCTTGTTATTCTTTTTGCGAGAATCACCTATAATCGTTATGTCGCTTTGCTTTTGATGGTGATTTTGATCGCCGCTTCTGCCAAGTTAGGTTATACGAGTTCTATGTGGCTAATTATTATTGATGCTTTTTCAATGACCATTGGTTTTGTGCTTGCAACATATATGCTGCGACGTTTAAAGAAGAGTGGCAGTGATTTTTAACAAAGCAAATATATAGGTAGAAAAGCGTAAAAGTGATAAAATAAAGAAAAGCGTAATCAACAGGTTGCGTTTTTTATTTTTCAACAAATGCGAAAATATGTTCGGTTTTTGCTAGGCTAATTAAAATATTTATGATAAAATAGAAACATTAACGGATCTGAAAAATCCGCTTTTTGCTTTGCTGGACTTTTCACAAATAAAGCTTTTCAGATACCAGAATCGGACCGATAAAGAATAGGGGGAATCCGAGTTGAAGGATAAATTTGAGTTAGTTTCTAAGTATAGCCCACAAGGAGACCAACCTAGAGCGATAGAACAATTAGTTGCGGGATTAAAAAAAGGCTTGAAACACCAAACTTTACTTGGTGCAACCGGTACAGGGAAAACTTTTACCGTATCCAACGTGATTCAGGAAGTAAATAAGCCAACACTTGTCATGGCCCACAATAAGACGTTAGCGGGACAGCTGTATAGCGAGTTTAAAGAATTTTTCCCAAATAATGCTGTAGAATATTTTGTCAGTTACTATGATTACTATCAACCAGAAGCCTATGTTCCGCAAAGCGACACGTATATCGAAAAAGATGCAAGTATCAATGATGAAATTGATAAGCTTCGTCACTCTGCTACCGCTGCGCTTTTTGAACGTCGTGATGTAATTATCATTGCGAGTGTATCGTGTATTTATGGCTTAGGTTCGCCGATTGAATATGGAGAGATGCTCGTTTCGCTTCGTGTTGGTATGGAAATTAGCCGTGATCAGCTACTGCGTAAATTAGTAGACATTCAATATGATCGAAATGATATAGATTTTCAACGTGGGCGCTTCCGTGTTCGCGGCGATGTTGTCGAAATTTTCCCGGCATCAAGAGACGAGCACTGCATGAGGATTGAATTTTTCGGTGATGAAATTGAACGTATTAGAGAGGTAGATGCACTTACTGGCGAAATTATTGGAGAAAGAGAACATGTTTCCATTTTCCCGGCATCTCACTTTGTTACCAGACCTGATATTATGAAAAAAGCAATTGTTAATATAAAAGCGGAACTCGAAGACCGCCTTCAAGTTTTACGTGCAGATAATAAATTACTCGAAGCACAACGTCTTGAACAACGGACGAATTATGATTTAGAAATGATGGAAGAAATGGGTTATTGCTCTGGTATTGAGAACTATTCTAGACATTTATCCCTTCGTCCAGCGGGAGTTACACCATACACGTTACTCGATTACTTCCCAGACGATTTCCAAATGGTAATTGATGAGTCACACGTTACGATGCCACAAATCCGTGGTATGTTTAACGGTGACCAAGCCAGAAAACAAATGCTAGTTGATCATGGTTTTAGACTACCAAGTGCTTTAGATAACCGTCCGCTAAGATTAGAAGAATTTGAAAAACATATCAATCAAATTATGTTCATTTCCGCCACACCAGGCCCTTATGAACTAGAAAAAAATCCGGATGTCATTGAACAAATCATCCGACCAACCGGCTTGCTAGATCCAATCGTAGAAATTCGCCCGATTCAAGGACAAATCGATGACTTAATGGATGAGATTAATGATCGTGTCGAGAAAAACGAACGTGTTTTAATCACCACTTTAACGAAAAAAATGTCAGAGGATTTGACCAATTATCTCAAAGAAGCTGGTGTTAAAGTACAATATCTCCACTCGGAAGTGAAGACGTTAGAGCGAATCGAAATCATTCGCGACCTCCGACTTGGTGTGTATGATGTTATCGTTGGAATTAATTTACTTCGCGAAGGAATCGATTTACCTGAAGTATCTCTTGTCGCTATTTTAGATGCGGACAAAGAAGGATTCCTTCGTTCCGAGCGTTCCTTAATTCAAACAATGGGTCGAGCCGCTCGTAATGAAAACGGTCGAGTAATCATGTATGCTGATAAAATGACCGATTCGATGCGCAATTCTATTGGCGAAACAGAACGCCGTCGTAAAATCCAAATTGAATATAATGAAAAACATGGCATTACGCCAAAAACAATCAAAAAAGAAATTCGTGGTATCATCGCAGCGACTTCTGCCGCAGATGAAAGAGAAGCAGTGAAGCAACATGATTTAAGCAAAATGTCTAAGAAAGAACGCGATGTGTTCATTGAAGGTATGGAACATGAAATGAAAGAAGCAGCCAAAGCACTTGATTTCGAACGTGCTGCTGAACTTCGCGATGCTTTACTGGAAATAAAAGCGGAAGGATGAAGCGAAATTGGATAAAGAGAAAATAGTAATTCAGGGTGCAAGAGCCCATAACTTAAAAAACATTGATGTAGAGATTCCTAGAGACAAATTAGTAGTTATGACTGGACTTTCAGGTTCAGGTAAATCTTCGCTTGCTTTTGATACGATTTACGCAGAAGGACAAAGACGTTATGTAGAGTCTTTGTCCGCATATGCGCGCCAATTTTTAGGCCAAATGGATAAACCAGATGTAGATTTAATTGAAGGATTAAGCCCTGCCATTTCGATTGATCAAAAAACAACAAGCCGTAATCCACGTTCAACTGTTGGTACTGTCACAGAAATCCATGACTATTTGCGCTTACTTTATGCTCGTGTTGGGCATCCAGTTTGTCCAAATCACGGTATTGAAATCACTTCCCAAACAATCGAACAAATGGTGGATCGCGTTCTAGAATATCCAGAAAAAACACGTATTCAAATAATGGCTCCAATCGTTTCTGGTAAAAAAGGAACCCATAAGAAAACTATTGAGGAAATAAAAAAAGAAGGCTATGTTCGAATTCGTGTTGATGGAGAAATTTATGATATCAATGACGAAATTGAAATCGAGAAGAATAAAAAGCATTCTATTGAAATCATTATTGATCGCATTGTGATTAAAGAAGGTATCAATACTCGTTTGTATGACTCCATTGAAGCGGCTCTTCGTTTAGCTGATGGTTATGCGGTTGTTGATATAATGGGCGATAAAGAATTATTATTTAGTGAACACTATGCGTGCCCTTATTGTGGGTTTTCCGTTGGTGAATTAGAACCAAGAATGTTCTCTTTCAATAGCCCATTTGGCGCTTGTCCAACATGTGATGGACTTGGCACTAAACTTGAAGTCGATGTCGACACAGTTATTCCAGATAGAAGTCTGTCTCTAAATGAAGGTGCTATTATTCCTTGGCGCCCAATTAGCTCGCAATACTATCCACAAATGCTAGCTTCGGCTTGTAAAGAGTTCGGAATAGATATGGATACACCTTTGGAGAAACTAACGAAAGAAGAATTAGATATTATTTTAAATGGATCAAAAGACAAAGAATTCTACTTCGAATACAAAAATGATTTCGGAATGACACGCGAAACGTGGATTCCTTTTGAAGGGATACTTCCAAATATCGAACGCCGCTATCGTGAGACAAATTCCGACTTTACGCGTGATCAAATGGCGCAATATATGACTGATTTACCATGTCCATCTTGTAAAGGTTATCGTCTAAAAGAAGAAACACTTTCTGTTAAAGTAAACAATCATCATATTGGCCAAATCAGTGAGTTTTCTATTAATGAAGCACTAGATTTCTTTGATGGCTTAGAACTCTCTGAAAAAGAAACACAAATTGCAGCGCCGATTTTCAAAGAAGTTCGTGCTAGACTAGGCTTCTTAAAAAATGTTGGGCTCGACTATCTAACAATGAGCCGTGCAGCTGGGACGCTATCTGGTGGTGAGGCGCAGCGAATTAGACTTGCTACACAAATCGGTTCCAGACTTACTGGGGTACTTTATATTCTAGATGAACCTTCCATCGGTCTTCATCAACGAGATAATGACCGTTTAATCAGCACACTCCAAAGTATGCGTGACATTGGAAACACGCTTATTGTCGTTGAGCATGACGAAGATACGATGATGGCCGCAGATTATCTTATTGATATTGGTCCAGGTGCAGGGGAACACGGTGGACGAATTGTTGCAGCCGGAACTCCAGAAGAAGTTGCCAAAAATAAAAATTCCATCACTGGTGACTATCTTTCAGGTAAAAAATTTATTCCAGTTCCTGCTAAACGTAGAAAAGGTAACGGACTAGAATTAGAAATTATTGGTGCTAAAGCAAATAATCTCAAAAACGTAAATGCAAAAATTCCACTAGCTACTTTTTCTTGTGTAACTGGAGTTTCAGGTTCAGGTAAAAGTTCGCTAGTGAATGAAGTATTACGAAAAGCATTAGCGAGAAAACTAAATAGAAACCACGCAAAACCAGGTGAACATAAAGAAATAAAAGGTATCGAAAACCTAGAAAAAATCATCAATATAGATCAATCACCAATCGGAAGAACACCGAGATCGAATCCAGCTACTTATACAGGGGCTTTCGATGATATTCGTGACCTTTTTGCAAGCACAAATGAAGCCAAAGTTCGCGGTTATAAAAAAGGTCGCTTTAGTTTTAACGTAAAAGGTGGACGTTGTGAGGCGTGTAAAGGCGACGGAATCATCAAAATTGAAATGCATTTCTTGCCCGATGTATATGTACCCTGTGAAGTTTGTCATGGAAAACGATACAATGGCGAAACGTTAGATATTCGTTACAAAGGCAAAAATATTGCTGAAGTATTAGAGATGACTGTAGAAGAAGGTCTAGAATATTTCACTAACCAACCGAGAATTGCACGTAAACTGCAAACGATTGTGGATGTTGGACTTGGTTATATTCGACTTGGGCAACCTGCTACGACTCTTTCTGGTGGTGAAGCACAGCGTGTTAAGCTAGCTTCGGAACTTCACAAGCGTAGTAACGGAAAATCTTTCTATATTCTGGATGAACCAACGACCGGGCTCCACGCAGATGATATTGGTCGTTTACTCAAAGTATTACAAAGACTTGTAGAAGAAAATGGCGACACAGTACTTGTTATTGAGCATAACCTTGACGTAATTAAACAAGCGGATTACTTGATTGATTTAGGACCAGAAGGCGGCGATGGTGGCGGTCAAATTATTGCAACCGGCACACCTGAAAAAATCGCTCGCTCGAAAAAATCATATACAGGTAAATACTTGAAACCAATTTTAGAACGCGATAAAGAACGCACAGAAGAACGAATCACAACAGCCAAGAAAAAATAATCAAAACCCCGCTTATGCAAAATATAAGCGGGGTTTTTAATAGTCCTTAAGAACAAACCACCCAAAGTCCAAACAAATAATCATCCTCTGGTTGTATGACAGAAATTATATTTTCCTTCATAATAGAGTCATAGATAAAACAGATATGTCACTTGCATGTGAAAGCAAGCCTAAAATAGTTTAGCCTAAATTATAGGAGGAAATGAAAATGGAAAATGAACGTAAACGTATTCTCGAATTAGTAAAACAAGGTATTATATCCACTGAAGAAGCCCTTACTCTACTTGAAAATATTTCCAAAAAAGAAGGTAAAACAGCAGCAAAAGAAAATATTCGTCGGTCTGCGGCTCCGAGAGAAGAAGAACAAGTCGAAGAAGGAACAAAAGAAGAACCATCATACGATTACAGTAAAGGTTGGAACAATCAAGGAAACCCTTATACACCTCCAAAAAGTCGTAAAAGACGCCCAGAACCGACTCCAGAAAATCATGAAAGAGACGAAGAAGAGGGCGGCGAAAATTCTTCTAAAGATCGTGAAGACTCCATGCGCAATATGGTTAATGATTTATCCCAAGCGGGTGAAAAAATCGGTTCTTTCCTAAATAGTGCATTTAAACAAGTGAAAGATATGCCATTCCCGTTCTTAACTTCAACGAAAATCGAACGTGATTTCATTTATCATGACACAACACTTTCTATTTTAGAATTTGAAATTGCTAATGGTAATATTGAATTTAAACCATCTGATTCGAACGATATCAAAGTTCACGCGATGATTAAACTATTCAAAGAATATCCAGAAGATGAAGCACTTAAAATCTTCTTTGATAAAACAACTTTACGTGTAGATGAAGAAACTTTACGTTTTGAGTCTAAATCAAAACAAATCGTTACAAACTTAACTGTATACTTGCCTCGTCGTGAGTACGATTATGTTTCCGTTAAAATGCTTAATGGTAACTTCCATATGGATGAATTATCCGGTCGTGATTTATTTGTGAAAACAACCAATGGTAATATTAGTATTGGTACTTTAAATGCTACTTTGGCAGAAATTGAGTCAATTAATGGTAATGTTCGTATCCAAAATGGTGAAATTCGTGATGTTGCACTGAAAACATTCAACGGTAACGTAGCAGTAAAAGGTAATTATTACTCCACCAATTTACAAACTAAAAATGGTAATGTAAATTATCAACTAACTGGAAATGAAGCTACTTTCTTAAAAGCAAAAACTGGTGCAGGTAATATCGATGTGGTTGTACCCGCAGCAATTGGTGTAGATGGCCGTTTCCACACAAACTTAGGTAAATTACTTTTAGATTTAAAAGATGCCGAAATTCTTGAATCTAAAACAGAGTCCGTAAGTAAATCAATTATTTTCACTAAACTACCAGATGCAGCTGATTCTTCCTTGAAAATCGAAGCAGAAGCAACTACTGGCTCCGTAAAAATTCGCGATGTAAAATAATTAAACGAAATCTAGCGCCGGAATGCGCGCTAGATTTTACATAGATATAAGAAAGGAAGAGCTAACATGGATAAAAAATTAAGAAGATCAAGAGTGGACCGGAAAGTCGGCGGTGTGTTTGGTGGACTAGCTGAGTTTCTAGGGATAGATGCCACACTTCTGCGACTAATTTATATTATCATCACCATTATTACGATGAAAACCGGTATTGCGATTATCGCTTATATAGTAGCCTTGTTTGTGATTCCTTCTTCCGATACAAGTAATGAAGAAGTACTTGAACGGCATCGTCGCCGCGTGGAGGAAAAAAGAAATCGTCACCTAGGACGTAATCAAGCTAGACAGGAAGTGCGAGAAGCAATGAGAAATAGTCATCATCATAGAAGACCAAGACCAGAAAATGCTGAACCAATTCATCACGGCGCAAGGAAGAAAGAAGCTCGCCCTCGTCCAGTACGAGAATTCAATTTTGATAATGCGACTTTCCGTTCCTTTACTATTAGAGTGGCGACCGGGGACGTTATTATCCGTTCTTGGGACAAAGAACAAATGAAAATCCGTGCAGTACTAGCTGTACATGAAAAAGCGCGATCTATTCGTCAATTAAGCGAAGAAAAACTATGGGATTACTTCTTTAGTCAAACGATGCTTGATATTTCTCCGGACAATTTCACTTTCGAATCAAAAAATGAACTTTTAAAAACCGATTTAGTTGTTACTATTCCAAAACGTTTATACGAGCAAGTGAAAATTCAGCTCTTAAATGGTAATTTGAAATATGACGATACAGCTGCTGAAGATGCTATTATTAAAACACGTCACGGTGATATTCGCTCATCAGGAGCTAGTGGTAAATTTTTGAGCACAGAATCAGCGGATGGAGAAATTTTCTTCAAACGTAGCACAGTAGAGAATGTAGATATGTCTACTGCTAAAGGAGATATTGCGCTTCAAGGTAGCTTTCTTACAACGATTGCTAAAGCTGCACAAGGGGACGTTGAGTATATACTCGAAAATGATACTTCCTCGGCCTCAGATTTAGAAGCACCAAATGGCGATATTCGAATTCAAATTCCGCCAACATGGAATGTCGATGGAACACTTGGAACTAAAAAAGAAAAAATCTATTTTGACTTAAAAAATGCAAAAATTTGGGATGACGCAGAAAGAACTTTTGTCTTCACTCAAAACGCAGAAGAAATAAGCATGGCGACACTTCAAGCAAAAGTAGGAAATGGAATTATTAAAGTTTCTGAACTGGAAACAAAGAACGTTTAATAAAATGAAAGGAAGGGAAAACAATGAAAAAGTTATATAAATCTTCATCACAAAAAATGATTGCTGGTGTCTGTGGTGGGCTTGCAGAATACTTTGGCATTGAAGTAACCATCATTCGTTTACTTTGGGCTGGAGCAGTTCTATTCTTTGGTACTGGGATTTTACTGTATATTCTAGCTGCGATTATTATGCCAACAGCAACACCTGAATCAGAATGGGAGTGAACTAAAACATGCGTTGGATTATAGGCGTAATTATTAACTCGGTGCTTTTCGTAGCTTTATCAGGATTCTTTACAAGTTTTCATGTAGATGGATTCACGACAGCGCTACTAGCGAGTTTTATATTAGCAATTCTAAATATGCTAATTAGACCTATTTTACTCCTTTTAACATTACCAATTAATATTTTCACACTTGGACTTTTCACCTTTGTTGTGAATGCAATTATGCTTGAAATGACTACCTTCTTTATTGGAGATTCTTTCCAAATTGATGGTTTTGGAACAGCGTTAATTCTCGCAGCAATTATGGCATTCGCAAACATGATTATTAATTCCGTTTTATGGGGTAACAAAGAAAAATAAACATTCCAGCTACATTTTGAGGCTAAAAATAGTCTTTTAAATGTAGCTGGTTTTGCTATGTAGAGCCATTTGAGTAGAAAGAGGTAGCTTGATTCCTTCTAAAGTGCTAAAATGAGAAGGAGCTTTCTAAATAATATTTTGTAGCGAACAGTAATGGACTTTTATAATTCATTTGGAGGTACTTGCATGACAAAATCGGTTACGGTAAAGGATTTAAAGGAACGACTTAATTTAGAGCTAATTTGTTCGGAAACGGGACTTGAACGGCCAATTTCAACAAGTGACTTATCTCGGCCGGGGCTGGAACTTACTGGGTTTTTCTCTTATTATCCAGAAGATCGTGTGCAACTTTTTGGCATGACTGAAATATCGTTTTCTGAAGGAATGGAACCTGAAGAACGTCTCAAAAGATATAAACAAATGTGTACGAAGCGGACGCCTGCTTTTGTGATTTCTAGAAATTTAGAAGTGCCGAAAGAATTAGTAGCAGCAGCGAAAGAAGCTGATATTCCGGTATTACGTTCACGACTTAAAACGACACGTTTATCTGTTTATATTACGAATTACTTAGAAAGCAGACTTGCGCCAGTTATTTCGATGCATGGTGTTCTAGTGGATATATATGGTTTAGGTGTGTTGATTACGGGGAGCAGTGGTGTTGGTAAAAGTGAAACAGCACTGGAGCTTGTAAAACGCGGGCATAGACTCGTAGCAGATGATAACGTAGAAATTCGCCAAGAGGATGAAATGACGTTAATCGGTTCTTCTCCAGCGATTATTGAACATTTACTCGAGATTCGCGGGTTGGGGATTATTAATGTAATGACTTTATTTGGAGCAGGCGCTGTTCGTTCTAGTAAAAAAATTACTATCGTTGTGCACCTTGAAAATTGGGATCCTGATAAGCATTATGATCGTGTCGGATTAGACCAAGAAAAGACAAAAATCTTTGATATGGATATTCCGAAAATTACGGTGCCTGTTCGACCGGGACGAAATTTATCTGTTATTATTGAGGTAGCGGCAATGAATTTCCGATTAAAGAATATGGGGTACAACGCGGCAGAGCAATTTACACAAGACCTGAATAATTTAATAGGTCATAACAGCAGTATGAATGATTAAATAAATAGTGAAAGCATCTCCGCAGCCAAACTTTACAAAAATGCTTGTTTGGTTGCGGAGTTGTCTTTTTGAAAGTAGGGGAATTATGGGTAATGGTGTTCAGCCACTTGATCCGGTGGCGATTCAAATTGGTAGTATATCTGTGAAATGGTACGGAGTTATTATTGCTTCGGCTGTTGTCATCGCGTTACTTCTTGCTTTAAGTGAAGCAAACAAGCGCAAAATGGATAAAGAAATTATTGTGGATTTGCTGATATGGGCAATTCCGATTTCAATTATTAGTGCTCGAATTTACTATGTTATTTTTGAGTGGGATTTCTATAAGAATAATTTAGGCGAAATAGTGAAAATCTGGCACGGAGGTATTGCTATTTATGGCGCGCTAATTGGTGCAGTTTTAACGGCAATTATTTTCTCGCGGATTAAGAAAATTTCGTTCTGGCAACTTGCGGATGTCGTTGCGCCAAGTTTGATTATTGCGCAGGCAATCGGGCGTTGGGGAAACTTCATGAACCAAGAAGCTCATGGTGCAGAAACAACGCGTTCTTTTCTGGAAAGCCTTCATTTACCAGATTTTATTATCAACCAGATGTACATAGATGGTGCTTATTATCAACCGACTTTCTTATATGAGAGTTTATGGAATGTGCTTGGATTTATTGTTCTATTAATTATTCGTCGCACAAAAATTCGTCGTGGGGAGTTGTTCCTCGGCTATGTAATTTGGTATTCATTTGGAAGATTCTTTATTGAAGGAATGCGGACAGATAGCTTAATGTGGGGGGACTTTAGAGTTTCGCAAGTGCTATCTTTACTTCTTATTGTTTTGTCTATTGGTATTATTATTTATCGTCGTATGAAAATGAATCCACCATATTATATGGAAGATAAATTTGGTAAAGTAGTTAAAAAGAAATAAAAAAGTTGGAGATTTTCGAGTTTGATTAAGAAAGGAAGAAATTATGACTGGGAAAATTACTACATTGTTGTTTGACTTAGATGGTACGCTTATAAATACGAATGAATTGATTATCAAAACATTTCAAGTGACATTTCAAGAATTCATGCCGGACCGGGTTTTTACTAGAGAGGACATTTTACCGTTTATCGGGCCTTCTTTAATGGAGACTTTCCGGGAAATAAATCCAGCGCATGCAGATGAGATGCGCGCTTTTTACCGAGAGTATAATTTGAAGCATCATGATGATTTAATTTTAGAATATGATGGAGTTTATGAAGCAATTCGTGCTTTATATGAAGAAGATTATAAACTTGGAATTGTATCGACGAAAATGTATGATACGATTATGCGAGGTCTCAAGGTAACTGGCTTGGATAAATTTTTCCAAGTGGTGATTGGGTTAGATCAAGTGTCTAATGCTAAACCAGATCCTGAAGGTATTGAGATGGCTCTTTCTTTATTAAATGCGACAAAAGAAGAAGCGATTATGATTGGCGATAATTATCATGATATTGAAGCTGGAAAAAATGCGGAAACCCTAACTGCGGGTGTAGCTTGGGCGATTAAAGGACCAGAACATTTGGCGCAGTTTCAGCCAGATTTCATGTTAGAAAAAATGAGCGATTTACTCGCAATTGTTAGGGACGAGGAATAGAATTTGAGGCGGCTGGATAGGTTTAAGGCACCCGATGATACAGTCAACACCCTATTTCAAGTGTATAAAACGATTTCTTTTTGGAAGGTTTTGAAGAATACGCTAGTAATAGAACTTGGTCGTTTTTTTCCATGGATGGGCGGTAAGCGTGCAATTTATCGCGCATGTCTTGGAATGGAAATTGGCGAGAAGACTGCCATTGCCTATAAAGTTATGCCGGATTTATTTTTTCCGGAAAAGATTTTGATTGGCGAAAACTCAATTATTGGTTATCACACAACTATCTTGACGCATGAATATTTACTTTCGGAGTACCGTGTTGGGGAAGTTGTGATTGGTCGGGATGTGATGGTTGGCGCGAATGTCACCATTCTTCCGGGCACAGTAATTGGAGACGGGGCTGTGATTGCTGCTGGGGCGGTTGTCTCGGTGGATGTCCCGGCTGGTAGTTTTGCTTATGGAAATCCATTAATAATAAAAGAAAAAGCTACTCTGACGTAAAAGTCAAAGTAGCTTTTTTTGTCGCCCAAAGTCATAAATTCTATGTTATACTCATTAGGATAAAGGTATCTTGGAGGTGGAAAAATGGAAAAAGACAAAAAAACACCCGCAAAAATCTATCCATTTTATCCAAATGGTCAGTTTTATTTTGAACGCGGTGTCGAAGCGTTTCGTGATCAAAGAATTAAAGAAGCAATCAGGTATTTAGTGCGGGCATCCGAACTGGAGCCAGGAGAAGCTGTTATTCTTTGTCAGCTGGCGATATGTTATACAGAAATTGGTCAATTCCATAAATCGAATCAGCTACTTAGAGAAGTTTTAGAACAGCGTAATGGGAACATGGAATACTGTTATTATTTTATTGCTAATAATTTTGCGTATATGAAAGATTATCGGAGAGCGTTACAATATGCTAATCGTTATTTGGATAGTTCAACTGATGGTGAATATACCGAGGAAGCTAAAGATTTAATTGAAGTTTTATTAGAAGAAACGCCTTTTGGTGAGACAATTGAAAATGGCTTTTCTAAATTAGAACAAGAATTCTATTCTTATAAAAAAGAAATTAATCGTTATTTAGCAGAAGAAGATAGTGCAGCTGCTTGCGATATTTTAAGAAAAGTCATTGATGAAAAACCGAATTTTTGGCCTGCTTATAATCAACTCGCTTCGCTTTATTTTGAGCAATTGAAAGAAGAAGAGGGCGTCAGAGTTTTAAGTGATTTATTATCGAGAAATCCGGGTAATCTCTTGGGTATTTGTGATTTATTTATTTATCACTTTTATAAGGGGAACCGTAAAGAGGCGGATGAGCTTTATCTGGAACTTCGGGATGTCCTACCGGTTCTAGCGCATCATAAAGAGAAGCTTGGTCTGATTCATGCGATGATGGGTGAATACGAGGAAGCGGATGATTTGCTTGAACAAGTGGCTGACTTGGAAGTGACTGAGCGTAGTAAGTATTATTATTTCCGTGCGAAATCTTCCTATTATTTAGGGGATGTGGAAGGGGCAAAAATGTTTTGGCATTCCTTTTTAGAGTGTGATTTGTATGAAGATGTTCGGTTTCCGTGGGAGCAAGAGGCGGATTTAACGAATGACACGCGACTGGTGCTTGAGATGCTTCAAGAGGAAGATGATTTGACTCATATGCTAGGTGTTTATGCATTAACTATTTCTGGAAATCGTCCGGAGTTAGTATTATTTCACCCGTTACTTGATATGAGCGATTGGTCTTACATGGAGCATTTAATGTTTACTAATTTTGATTATTTTCCGGATGGGGCTATTGAACAAAATGGTTATCTGATTGCAAAAGCGATGATTATTTTAAAAGAAAATGGTGTTTTGTTAAATGAAGAAAATATGGCGTTATATAAGCAGATGTTTTCGTTAGTTTTAATAGATGCTGGGAAAGATTTAATACTTGGTCGTTATACGATAGAAACTGTGGCTAGTGCGATTGCTAAGCTGTTTTTACCTCATTTGAAGCTTGAATTAGTAGAAGAATTTGAATGTAGTAAATGTGCGCGAGATATTGAGCGAGTTCTGAGCAGATAAATAGACCTTTTTGCTATTCCGTATTAGGATTAATTTAGGCTAACTATTGTATACACATAAACGAGGAGGGCAAAAAGAATGGCTAGTGAAGAAAAAATTTATGATGTGATTATTATTGGAGCGGGACCAGCTGGAATGACAGCTGCTTTATATACTTCCCGTGCAGATTTAGATACGTTAATGATTGAACGCGGAGTACCCGGCGGACAAATGGTTAACACAGCTGAGGTTGAAAATTACCCTGGATTTGATAGTATTTTAGGACCAGATTTATCCGATAAGATGCTTAGCGGTGCGAAACAATTTGGCGCTGAGTATGCTTATGGGGACATTAAAGAAGTCGTTGATGGCAAAGAATTTAAAACTGTAACGGCTGGATCGAAAACCTATAAAGCTCGGGCGATTATTATTGCGACTGGTGCTGAACACCGGAAACTTGGTGCAGCTGGCGAAGAAGAGCTTAGTGGACGCGGCGTTTCTTATTGTGCTGTTTGTGATGGAGCTTTCTTCAAAAATCGCGAATTAATCGTGGTTGGCGGCGGAGACTCTGCAGTGGAAGAAGGAACTTATTTGACTCGTTATGCAGATAAAGTAACGATAGTACACCGTCGTGATAAATTGCGCGCACAACAAATTTTACAAGATCGTGCTTTCAAAGATGAAAAAGTTGATTTCATTTGGAATAGTACAGTAGAAGAAATTGTTGGCGATGGCAAAAAAGTAACTGGAGCAAAACTTGTTTCCACAGTGGATGGTTCCGAATCTATTATGCCAGTGGATGGTGTTTTCATCTATGTTGGACTTGTTCCACTTACGAAAGCATTCTTAAATTTAGGTATTACAGATGATGAAGGATACATCGTAACGGACGAGGAAATGCGTACAAACCTTCCTGGTATTTTTGCAGCTGGTGATGTTCGTGCGAAAAGCTTACGCCAAATTGTAACAGCAACAGGCGATGGCGGACTTGCTGGACAAAACGCTCAAAAATATGTAGAAGAATTAAAAGAGTCGCTAGAAGCAGAGGCAGCTAAATAACAGTAAAGAAAACTCGAATGGGTCTGAGATTATTTATCTTAGACCCATTTTTGCGTGACTATATAGACTTGAGTAGTGTAAAATGGAAGACAAAGACTATTGTTAGGAGAGAGATAATAATGAGTATTGTTGTACTTGGTGGCGCTGGCTATATCGGTTCACATGCAGTAGATGAGTTAATTACTCGCGGATATGAAGTAGTAGTTATTGATAATTTAAGAACAGGGCACAAGGAATCCATTCATACAAAGGCAAAATTTTATGAAGGAGATATTCGAGATAAGGCATTTTTAAGTTCAGTTTTTGAAAAAGAAAAGGTAGATGGTGTGATTCACTTTGCTGCTAGTTCACTTGTAGGAGAATCGATGGAAGTACCGCTTGTTTATTTAAATAATAATGTTTATGGTACGCAAATTGTCTTAGAAGTGATGGAGCAATTTGGTGTGAAGCATATTGTCTTTTCTTCTAGCGCTGCAACATATGGTGAGCCAGAACGAGTACCGATTACGGAAGATATGCCAACAAATCCGGAAAGTACTTACGGCGAAACGAAGCTAATCATGGAAAAAATGATGAAATGGTGCGATAAAGCGTATGATATGAAATATGTTGCACTCCGGTATTTTAATGTTGCTGGCGCCAAAGCGGATGGTTCAATTGGGGAAGATCACAAACCAGAATCACACTTAGTCCCAATTATTTTACAAGTTGCGCTTGGTCAACGAGAAAAATTAGCGATTTACGGTGACGACTACAATACGCCTGATGGTACTTGTATTCGTGATTATGTACAAGTAGAAGATTTAATTGACGCGCATATTAAAGCGCTAGAATACTTGAAAAATGGCGGGGAAAGTAATATTTTCAACCTTGGTAGCAGTAACGGTTTTTCAGTGAAAGAAATGCTTGAAGCAGCTCGTACTGTAACAGGTAAAGAAATTCCAGCTGAAGTTGTACCACGCCGTGCAGGAGATCCAGGAACGTTAATTGCTTCAAGTGATAAAGCGCGTGAAATTCTTGGTTGGGAGCCAACTTATACAGACGTAAAAGATATTATCGCCACTGCTTGGAAATGGCACGTATCTCATCCAAATGGCTATTAATAACTTATGAAGGAATGTGATTTTTATCGAAGTAATGAAGGAGCGATTTGGGGAGTTTGAGGGAGAAACTGTTTGGAAGTGGACGATGGTAAATGATCATGGTATGCGCATGAGTGTTTTAAATTACGGAGCGATTGTTACTTCCCTTGAAACAAAAGATAAATTTGGTGATTTTGCGAATATTAGTCTTGGTTTTACAAATTTAGATGATTATTTGGCACACTCCCCATACTTCGGCGCGACACTTGGCCCTGTTGCTGGACGCATTACAAATGGGCAATTTAGTTTGGACGGTAAACAATTTCAACTGATTCAAAATGAAGGAGCTAACCATCGTCACGGTGGGAAATTCAATTTTAGTAAGAAGCTTTGGGATGTTTCAGTAGAAAAAAGTCTTGATCAAATTGTGATGACTTTTGAATACTGCTGGGCGGATGGAGAAAATGGCTATCCAGGAAATATTGATGCAAAAATGACATATACGTTAAATAATAAAAATGAATGGCTGCTTGATTATGAAGCGAAAAGCGATCAGCCGACTATATATAACCCGAGCAATCATATTTATTTTAATCTAAGCGGAGAAGCTGGTTCAACGGTTTTACAACATCAGCTTTGGGTTAATAGTGACAGCTTCCTACCAATTGATGAAGAGTTTCTCCCAATTGGGGAAAAGCGGTTAGCGGAAAATACTATCTTTGATTTGCGTGCAGGTCGTGAAGTAGCGGAGATTACACAAAGTCAGGACCAGCAAGTAAAATTAGTTGGTGCGGGGCTGGATCATGCATTCATTTTAAAACATGAAAATAGTCGTCCAGATGCAGTTTTGTTTGATCCAAAGTCAGGACGGCGCTTGGAAATGGAAACCAAAGCTGACTCGGTATTAATTTATACGGCGAATAGTTTGGATGGCTCTTTTGAGATTGGCGAGCGAACTGTGCCAAAATATGCTGGCATAACAATGGAAACACAGGGTTTAGTAGATGCGATTAACCATGACGGATTTGGTGATATTGTACTTCGACCAGAAAAACCTTTTACATCTAGAACAGCTTTTCGTTTCACAGTGGAGAGCTGATAAATTTTAATTAAAGAGTTCTAAATGAAGGAGTGTAGAGAATGAATTGGCAAGAAGAATATCAAAAATGGGTTGCTAATGACAAATTAGATAGCACATTAAGAAAACAATTAACGAATATGGAAGCAAATGAAAAAGAACTTGAGGATAGTTTTTATCGTAATATGGAATTTGGAACGGCTGGGATGCGTGGTGTACTAGGCGCTGGAACAAACCGCATGAATATCTATACTATTCGTAAGGCTTCTCTAGGTTTGGCGCAATTTGTGGCGGAGAACGGGGAAGAGGCTAAAAAACGTGGGATAGTTATTGCGTATGATCCTCGTCATATGTCGCGTGAATTTGCTTTTGAATCGGCGGCGGTATTAGGGCATCATGGTGTGAAAAGCTATGTTTTTGATGCGCTTCGACCAACACCGGAACTTTCCTTTGCAGTACGTCATTTAAATGCGTTTGGTGGGATTGTTATTACAGCTAGCCATAACCCACCAGAATACAATGGCTACAAGATTTATGGTGAAGATGGCGGACAAATGCCTCCAACAGGGGCAAGTGCTGTAATTGAATACATAAACGCGGTAGAGGATATTTTTTCTGTAGAAGTAGCGAACCAAGAGCTATTAATTGAAAATGGTTTACTTGAGGTAATCAGTGAAAAAGTAGACCGTCCATATTTGGAAAAATTAAAAGAGGTTATTGTCAATAAAGAGCTTGTTCAAGAACGAGGGGAGGATTTGAAAATTGTTTTCACGCCCCTTCATGGTACTGGCGGAATTCTTGGCGTTCCTGCGCTTGAAAGTGTTGGCTTTACGAATATTGTTAAGGTTGACGAGCAATTTGTGAATGATCCCGATTTTGGAACGGTAAAATCGCCTAACCCGGAAAACCGCGAAGCCTTTTTACTTGCGATTGAATATGGTAAGAAGTTTGGTGGCGACATTTTAGTCGGAACAGATCCGGATGCTGACCGTTTAGGCGTGGCAGTTCGTAATCTTGACGGCGAATATGAAGTGTTATCTGGAAACCAAATTGGCGCGATTATTTTACATTATTTATTAAAACAAAAGAAAGCGCAAAATGAATTGCCAGCTAATGCAGCGGTATTAAAATCTATTGTAACAAGTAATCTTGGAACAGAAATCGCGAAACATTACGGTGCGGAAATGATTGAAGTATTAACTGGTTTCAAATTTATTGCAGAACAAATTAAGCACTTTGAAGAAACTGGCAAGCATACGTTTGAATTTGGTTATGAAGAAAGTAATGGTTATATGGTTAAGCCGTTTACGCGTGATAAAGATGCGATTCAAGCGGTGCTTGCGATTGCGGAAGTGGCGCTCGTTAGCAAAGTAGAAGGTGGAAGTTTACTAGAAGATTTAGAGCAAATTTATGCTGAGTTTGGCTATTACAAAGAAGATCTAGTTTCCTTAACTTTAAGCGGTAAGGATGGTTCTCGGCGCATCAAAGAAATTACAAGTAATTTTCGCGAGCAACTACCAACAAGTATGGGTGGATTCCCCGTGGAACGTGCGGAAGATTATTTAAGAAGCGAAACAACTTGGATTGCTACCGGAAAAACGGAAGCGATTCATTTGCCAACAGCAGATGTCATTAAATGTTATTTTGAAGATGGTTCATGGTTCTGTTTACGTCCATCCGGCACAGAACCGAAAATCAAATTCTACTTTAGTATTCGTGGTGAAAGTAAAGAAGAAAGTGCAACAAAATTAGAAAAAGTGAAAGCTGATTTGATGCAACATATCGAAGCTTAAAAAGAAAAATCCCGGAAACTCGCTTTAGAGACTTTTCCGGGATTTTCTAGTGAGAAGTGTGCTAAAATGGAAGATAGATATTATTTGTGCGAAAGGATGAGGCAGATATGGCTTCTAAACAATTAAAATTAGTAATCATTACTGGGATGTCTGGAGCAGGAAAAACAGTCGCAATGCAGTCTTTAGAAGATCTCGGTTATTTTTGTGTAGATAATTTACCGCCAAGTTTACTTCCAAAGTTCTGGGAGCTAATGAAAGAAAGCGATAAAATGGATAAAATCGCGCTCGTAATGGATCTTCGCGGCCGTGAGTTTTTCGATTCCATTGAACCAGCGCTAGATGAGCTAGATAATACCAATTTTATAACAACGAAAATCCTCTTTTTAGAGGCTGATGATAAGGTACTTGTTTCGCGTTATAAAGAAACGCGCCGCCACCATCCACTGGAGCCTAATGGGTCTGTGCTAGACGGGATTAATGCAGAGCGCGAACTGCTTAGTGATTTAAAAGGCCGTTCGCAGTTAGTTATTAATACATCGAATATGGCGCCACGTGAGTTACGCGAGCGAATTAACAATGAATTCCAAACCGAAGATAAAGATATATTCAATGTGCAATTGATGTCATTTGGTTTCAAATACGGCATTCCGATTGATGCTGATTTAGTGTTTGATGTGCGCTTTTTACCGAATCCGCATTACATTGACAAAATGCGTCCGTTGACAGGACTTGATGAAGATGTGTATGAATATGTGATGAAATGGCCAGAAACGCAGACCTTTTTAGATAAGTTAGTAGATCTATTAATGTTTACACTTCCTTTTTACAAACGAGAAGGAAAAACACAATTAGTTATTGCCATTGGATGTACTGGAGGACAGCATCGTTCAGTAGCTTTGACAGAGTTCGTTGGTAAGGCAATTCAACAAAAATATGAAACAACGATTTCACACCGAGATATGAAACGTAGAAAGGGCCGTTAATATGAAAAAGGAAATGAAACCTAAAGTAGTAGTAATCGGTGGCGGGACCGGTCTTCCAGTCATTTTAAAAGGGCTTAAAAAGAAGGATATTCATTTAACGGCCATTGTGACCGTAGCGGACGATGGTGGTAGTTCTGGTAAAATTCGCGAGCAAATGGATGTGCTTCCCCCAGGTGATATACGCAATGTCATGCTAGCTTTATCCAATGTTGATCCACGGGTTGTCGATTTATTTCAATATCGTTTTGCGGTAGATGGTGATTTATCGGGGCATGTTATTGGAAATTTGATTTTAACGGCTTTATCGCAATTGAATGATAGTTATGTTGATGCGATTAATGTGCTAGCAACGGTGCTGAAAATCCGCGGCAAAGTTATTCCAGCAACGGATCAACCACTCATCTTAAATGCCGAAATGGAAGATGGTTCTATTGTGCACGGTGAATCGCTTATCCCGTTACAAGGAAAGCATATTAATCGTGTGTATATTGAACCAGAAAATGTAAAACCATATCCGACAGCAGTCGAAGCAGTGAAAGAGGCTGATTTGATTGTTATTGGTCCAGGGAGTTTATACACAAGTATTTTACCAAATCTATTACTTACGGAATTAGCTGATGAAATTATAGCAAGCAAGGCTCCGAAAGTATACATTACGAACATTTTAACGCAAATTGGCGAAACCGACTTTTTCTCAGATGCGGATCATATTAAAGTTATCCATGAGCATGTGGGAAAATCTTTTATAGATAAAACGTTAATTAATACGACGACTGTTCCGAAAGAACTTTTATTCCCAGAGGATGTTGCGCAAGTAGAGCATAATGCCAAAGGAATGGAAGAGCTTGGCGTAGAAGCCATTTATCAAGATTTTCTTTCTACAGAGGATGGCCTTGTGCGCCATGCCGCTGAAAAGGTGGCGGACGCGCTTTTAGCGATGTTACCTAACCAAACTATTGAAAAGGAGTGAGTAAGCCATGTCATTTGCATCGGAAACCAAGAAAGAATTAACCCATATGGACGTAAGTGATAGCGATGCAAAAGTGGAACTCGCAGCTTTTATTCGAATGAATGGTGCCATCTCGTTTTCGAATCAATTAGTGATAATGGATGTCCAAACCGAGAATGCAGCCATAGCTAGACGAATGTATCAATTACTGAAAGACTTATACGAAGTGCCAATAGAACTTCTTGTACGTCGCAAAATGAAGTTGAAAAAAAATAATGTTTATATAGTTCGCTTGAAGTCAGGTACACGGGGGATTTTGGAAGATTTACGGATACTAGAGCCACCGATGACGTTTACGAAATCGATTGATAGGGGATTTGTTAAGAAGAGAAGCGCTAAACGTGCTTATTTGCGTGGAGCCTTTTTGGCAAGTGGGTCAGTTAATAATCCGGAAACTTCTTCTTATCATTTAGAAATTTTCTCTGTTTATGAGGAGCACAATGAGGCGATTTGCGCTTTGATGAATCAATTCGATCTCAATGCGCGAACGCTTGAACGGAAAAATGGTTTTATTACCTATTTGAAAGAAGCAGAAAAAATCACGGAATTCTTGAGTATTATCGGAGCAACTAGCGCGCTTCTTCATTTTGAGGATGTTCGGATTATGCGTGATATGCGGAATTCGGTGAACAGGCTAGTGAACTGTGAAACGGCGAATCTCAACAAGACAATTAATGCGGCTGTTAGGCAAATCGATAATATCAAGTATATCCAATCAACCGTTGGGCTAGAAGCTTTACCAGAACGACTGCGTGAGATTGCAGCGCTTCGTATAGCTAATGAAGATGTTACCTTAAAAGAGCTAGGCGAAATGCTGACAACAGGTCAAGTAAGTAAATCAGGTATTAATCATCGTCTCCGGAAACTAGATCAGATTGCAGAGCGCCTTAGAAGCGGGGAAACACCAGCACAAGTAGGACTGAAAATCAGTAATAGTTAATTAAAAAGAAAAGGATGCGAATTAGAATGTCCAAATTATTTTCAGAATATAAATTAAAAGATGTAACGCTAAAAAACAGAATTGTTATGTCACCAATGTGTATGTATTCAGTAGAAAATAAAGACGGGATTGCAACAGACTTTCATTTTGCACACTATGTCTCGAGAGCTGCTGGTGGTACAGGGCTTGTCATTTTAGAAGCTACGGCTGTTCAAGAAGTAGGCCGGATTTCTGAATTTGATTTAGGACTATGGAATGACGAGCAAGTTCCAGCTTTGAAAAAATTAGTAGATGGACTTCATTATCACGGAGCAAAAGCAGGAATTCAATTAGCACACGCTGGAAGAAAAGCTGTTTTACCAGGTGAAATAGTGGCTCCTTCTGCTATTGCTTTTGATGAAAAATCAGACAAACCAGTAGAGCTTACGAAAGAAGCAATTAAAGAGGTTGTGGCTGATTTTAAACGTGCCGCTTATCGTGCAAAAGAAGCGGGATTTGATGTTATTGAGATTCATGCTGCTCATGGTTATTTAATTCACCAATTCTTATCACCAATTACGAATCGTCGCGAAGATAATTACGGTGGACCTGCTGGCAATCGATATAAAATTTTAAGTGATATTATTAAAGCAGTGAAGGAAGTATGGGACGGCCCGATTATCGTTCGAGTATCCGCTACTGACTATGCACATGGCGGTTTGCAACTAGAAGATCATATTCCTTTTGCAAAATGGATGAAAGCAGATGGCGTGGAACTAATTGATGTGAGTACAGGTGGTTTAGTTAATGTGGCTCCACCAGTTTTCCCAGGTTATCAAGTGCCATTCGCAGATGAAATTCGTCGCGGGGCGGGTATTGCGACTGGAGCGCTTGGGCTTATTACACGAGGCGAACAAGCGGAAGAAATTTTATGCAATGAACGAGCGGATTTAATTATTGTTGGTCGTGAATTATTACGAAATCCTTATTTTGCTAAAGATGCAGCCAAACAATTAGGCGAAACAATTGAAGGACCAAAACAATATTCACGCGCGTGGAAATAAATAAAAAGCTGGAAGTTCAGAGTTTTTGAACTTCCAGCTTTTTTAGTAGAAATTAATTAATAGTTACATTCCAATCATAAGAGCATACGCCTCCAGTGGCATAATTGTGATTATACGAGATGTCTAATTTATACTCACCAGGACTTAGAGCGGATGTATCCACTGTTATAGAGTTGTCCTCCGCATTAACTGTCGTCGGAAGTTGGACTATATTAGTCCCGATATATTCTCCTGTAACTTCTGGGCTGACTAACATGTTAATTTCTTCCATTTGGAAATAAATAGGTAAATCAATAGTACATGTATTGCCCTGATTAATAGTTTGATCAGGAAGCTCTCCATTTTGACTTTGAACATAAATAGTATCTAATACATTAGAAGGTAGTTCAGTTAAAAAATTATAATCTAAGTTTAATGATTCTAAACTAGGTAAGTTGGTGTAGTTAACCATCGTACCGGTTAAATTGTTATGTCTTAAATTTAAATCAGTTAAGTTAGGTAAATTTTGAAAATCTGGTGTATTGGTTAATAAATTTGCATTTAAATCTAAAAATGTGAGATTTGGTATATTTTGAAAATCAGGAATAGTTGTCAATTGGTTAGAACTTAGATCCAACGTAATAAGTAAAGGAATATTATTAAAATTAGGAAGTTCATCGCTTGTAATTGACATATCAGACATATAAAGCTGTTTTAAAGCAGGCATCCCGGTAAAGTCAGGGATAGAGCCGACTAAATTATTTCCGCTCATTGTAATGGTATCCATTTCAGGATAATTTTGGTAGTTTGGAAGGGATAAGTTTCTAGTTAATCTTCCAGGTGAATCAGCAAAAAATAACGTTTTTAAATGTGGAATTGTAGTAATATCAGGGAACTCCGTTAATTTAGCCCCAAATTCCATAATACTTACATCTGTGACATTGTTAAACATGGCACGCTCTAGTAATTGCATGGAATCATTCGTAATCGTATGTGTTTCAAACCCTAAACTAGTTAATGCATCCAAATCATCTTGATCAATAACATCATTCACAGAGTCTTTGTTTAAGTTTCTAGCCATATCTTTGGCTAATCCATCATCTGGGAAAACATCAATAATTGGAGCGGGTAGTGGATATAAATCAGAAGCAGCTTTTGCCTTCAGATCTAAACCAGTAAAGCTTAGTGACAAAATGGCTAATAATAAAGCTGTGCTTAAAAACATGAAAACTTTTCTCAATGTATTCAGTCCTTTCTTTTTTAGAGGTCTAAAGGATAACACGAAAAAACCAAGAAAAAATATTTACACCATATATGAACATTTTTTGTACGAAAATCTACAAATGTTGTATATTTTTCAATCTATTTATGGTACTATGAATAATAGTTTTCAAGTTAGTTTAAAAATACACATATAAATTAACTGAAAATTGGAATTTAAGAAGGAGGAATTTTTATGACGAAAGTTAATTCTTTTTTCAGAAAAAAGAGTTTTCATAACCCAGCGACAGATAAACATCATCTGAACAAAACGTTAGGAGCGTTTGATTTAACGATGCTTGGAGTCGGAGCGGTTGTTGGGGGAGGGATATTTATTCTTCCAGGGCAGGTAGCTTCTGTCATTGCGGGACCAGGAATTATTATTTCTTTTATTATTGCGGGAATTGCTTGCTGTTTGGCGGCATTATGTTATTCGGAATTTGCTTCTAAATTACCAGTCGCAGGTAGCGCATATACTTACAGTTACCATGTGTTCGGGGAAGGTGTTGCATGGATTTTAGGGTGGTCGCTGATTTTAGAATATGGTCTGGCTGTTGCTGCAATCGCAAGTGGTTGGTCTTCTTATATGAAGAGTCTACTAGCAGGATTTGACTTACATATTCCAACGGTGATTTCTTCAGCTTATGACCCGAGTGCCGGAACCTATTTTGATTTACTTGCATTTGTAGTAGTTATGGTAATTGGTATTTTACTTAGTTTTGGTATTCGTGAATCCACACGAGTGAATAATATTATGGTGTTAGTAAAAATTGCAGTGGTTGTATTATTTATTTTAGTAGGAGCTTTCTATGTGAAACCTGATAATTGGACGCCGTTCTTGCCGTTTGGTGTACAAGGAGTCATTACAGGAGCTTCCACAGTTTTCTTTGCTTATATCGGCTTTGATGCTGTATCAAGTGCCGCGGAAGAAGTGAAAAATCCACAAAAAAATATGCCAATAGGAATTATTTCTTCACTGGCAATCTGTACACTACTTTATATTTTACTTTCTGCAGTACTTACAGGGGTTGTTCCTTATACGGATTTAGTTGATGTTAGTGCACCAGTTGCTTTCGCGCTTCAAGCTATTAATCAAAACTGGATTGCGGGCTTGTTGTCAGTTGGTGCGATTGTTGGGATGACAACGGTTGTACTTGTTATGTCTTATGGTGGTACACGCTTGTTATTTGCAATGGGACGTGACGGATTATTACCAAAATCGTTCTCAAAAATAAGCAAAAATGATACACCTGTGAGAAATACGATGATTTTTGCGACAGTAATGGGACTAATTGCTTCTACTGTACCGATGGCAGATTTAGCACAATTAATTAATATTGGTACGTTGTTTGCTTTTGCGATGGTTTCTATTGGGATTTTCTTTTTACGGAGAAATCCAGACTTGAATCAAAAAGGATTTAGAACGCCATTTTATCCAGTAGTACCAGCACTTTCCTTTTTGCTTTGTGTATATTTAATGATTAACTTATCTAAAACAACATGGATTGCATTCGGTATTTGGTTTGTGATAGGAATACTAGTGTATACATTCTACGGAAGAAAACATTCAGCGCTTCGTATAAAATAAGGTATAAAAAAGAGGTTTTGCATTTTGTGCAAAACCTCTTTTTTTTTATTAGCCTTTTAAGCCAGATTTGTTAATGATGATATCATCAATTAAGCCGTAATCTTTTGCTTCTTGTGCAGTCATGAAATTATCACGATCTGTATCACGAGCAATGACTTCATACGGTTGACCAGTTTTCTCAGCCATAATCGTATTCATACGTTCTTTGATTTTTAAAATGTGGCGAGCAGCGATTTCGATTTCAGTCGCTTGACCTTGAGCGCCACCAAGTGGTTGGTGAATCATAATTTCAGCGTTTGGCAAGGCAAACCGTTTGCCATTTGCACCAGCTGTTAGTAAGAATGAGCCCATGGAAGCTGCCATACCCATGCCGATAGTTTGTACGTCCGCTTTAACGAAATTCATTGTATCGTAAATGGCCATACCAGCTGAAATACTTCCACCTGGTGAATTGATATATAGGAAAATATCTTTTTCAGGATCTTGTGCATCTAAGAAGAGTAATTGAGAAACGATCGAATTCGCCACGTTATCATCAATTGCAGATCCTAACATAATAATTCTGTCTTTTAATAAACGGGAATAAATGTCGTATGCACGTTCACCGCGGCTAGTTTGTTCGATTACTGTTGGAATTAAGTTCATATCAAGATTCCTCCTGTTAAATGTGAATTTTAAATTAGCTTTGTTTATATCATACACGAATGGTCAAACTAGGTCAAACGATAAAGTCTGAGGCGAATTATTTCTATAAAATTTAACAAAAAGGTATAATGAACTATGCTGAAAGGAAGGTGCATCATGAAGAAAATGACGAAGATTGGAATGTTTTTTGCGGTGTTTACGTTAGCTGTAGTTCTTTTTCAAACAACTGCTTCAGCTCATGGATACATATCAAAACCAGCAAGTCGTGTATATTTAGCCAACAAAGGGATTAATGTTGGGGTTGGATCAGCACAATATGAACCACAAAGTGTGGAGGCTCCAAAAGGATTTCCAGCAAGCGGACCTGCTGACGGGAGTATTGCGGGCGGTGGGAAATATTCACTGTTAGACGCTCAAACTGCAAACCGTTGGGCAAAAGTAGATATACAATCAGGCCCATTAACTGTAGAATGGACATTAACTGCGCCACACAGAACAAGCAGCTGGCAATATTTTATTACTAAAAAGGGTTGGGACCCAAATAAACCGTTAACTAGAGCATCATTAGAGCCACTCACAACGATTGAAGCGGATGGAAGCGTACCAAATGCTTTAACAAAACAAGAAATTAATATTCCAGATGATCGTTCAGGATACTACGTTATTTTGGGCGTTTGGAACATTGCTGATACAGGAAATGCATTCTATCAAGTAATTGATGCAAACATTATTAATTCTAGTGTAGCACCAGCTGTTGACAACGAAGCGCCGACAGAACCGACTAATTTAGCAGCAACTACTACCGCTAAGAATGTAAGTTTGACCTGGACTGTTTCTACCGATAACGTAGGAATAAAAGGTTATGAAATTTTACGTGATGGCGTAGTACTCGGAGAAAGTCAAACAGCTTCTTATGAGGATACAGCTGTAGAATCAAATACCGCATACACTTACACTGTTCGAGCAAAAGATTTCGCCGGAAACAAATCTACATTAAGCGACAGTATTGATGTGACGACAAAAGAAGCCCCAGCAGTAGATAATGAAGCACCAACTGCACCAAAAAGTTTAATGTCTCATGGACAAACGGAGACAACTATTGCTCTTTGTTGGCAAGCCTCCACAGATAATGTAGAAGTGAAAAATTATGAAATTTATCGTAACAATACAAAAATTGCAACATCCACGAAAAACATGTTTGAAGATACAAAATTAGCCAGCAATACAAGCTATAATTATAAAGTGTATGCAGTAGATACATCTGGCAATCGTTCATTAGTAAGTAATGAAATCACTATTAAAACAAAACCGCTAGATCCACTGAACACCTGGAAATCGGACCAAATTTACCATGCAGGTGACCAAGTTTACTATAACGGAGTAGCTTATACAGCGAAATGGTGGACAAAAGGGAACACTCCAGATACAAGTGATGTTTGGCAAACAGCAAGTAGAGATATCCAAATCTGGAATGCTCAAAAAGCCTATAATGGCGGAGATAAAGTTACGTATAACGGAAAAACATACCAAGCGAAATGGTGGGTACGAGGCGAGAAGCCTGACAGTTCATCAATTTGGACATTATTAAATTAATACTTGAGCCAGCAAATCTTTGGAGGCGCTGGCTTCTTCATTTAAAATAAAACTTGTAAAACACTACGAATTTCGCTATAATTATTATTCGTACGGTAAGCATTTCTGGCCTACATATAGCCCTCGTGGTGCAACGGATAGCACGTAAGATTCCGGTTCTTAAAATGGGGGTTCGATTCCCTCCGAGGGCATACTAAAAAAACATCCCACATCTGGCAAAAGCCATGTTGTAAGATGTTTTTTCATTTTATTTAAAAATCGTATTTTTTACTTTCCAATCTTCTAGTTTAATGAAAACCCAGAAACCATAAATTCCGATAGTAATGATTGTTAGGAAGAGCCATTTAATCCAGTGACCAAAAAGTCCAACCGCAGAACCTTGGAATTTCAAGCGTCTTCCTTCAATAACTGTATGATTGATTTTCCAGCCATAAACCATACATAAAGCCCATGGATAGCAAATACCAATCGTACAAATCGTCACCAAAGTGCCAAGAATTGTCCAACCAATATATTGCAGTAAACCTCCGTCAAAAAATGATGTTCTCCCGTTTCGTGTTTCGATATTACCTAATTCTCCCATTTTGCAAACCAACTTCCCTTTATTATTTATATAATCGTTAGAACGTTTATACCCGCTTAATAAACACTAATATTGATATTAACATGAATGAATCAAGAAGAGAATACTTGATTTGACTTTTTTATGAATTATGAAGGGAAATAATTTAATCCTTTTTAAGTATCAAAAAACTTTCCCTACTTCAACCCGCCATTTTCTGGTAAAATATAAATCAGCAAGGGAGGCGCTTATTTTGGCTGCTAGTTTGAAAGACCGATTAGAAAAAGAAGTAAGAACATATAGTGCTGACAATAATTTGACCGTTCAAACGATTGATTTTTTATATGCAGGGCCCCATATGCGAGGGAGACATTCGCTTATTCTCGCGTTCACGGAAGCGGGAATTTTTACATTTGTATTTAAATTAAGTGATGCGGAAATGCACTTTTTGGATGGGGAAACGGTTCAGCAAATTGCGCTTGAGAAAAAGAAATTAGTTTATCGGTTATATATTCGTGCAGTGACCGAAGAAGGCGAGCTGGAGGAAGGAAAATATCTTGTTAGTAAGCGTGTTCTAGGTCGTAAATGGCATAAAGAAACACTAGAAAAGCTCATTAATAAAAACCTTCCATTACTAACTGCAACAAAATAAGAAAGGTGGGGTGATGATGGAAAAGAAGCGGACTCGGGCAGAAGAATTAGGAATAACTAGAAGAAAAATTTTGGATACAGCACGTGATTTATTTATGGAAAAGGGTTACCGGGCAGTTTCAACAAGAGAAATAGCTAAAATTGCCAACATTACCCAACCGGCACTATATCACCACTTTGAAGATAAAGAATCCCTATATATTGAAGTGGTTCGTGAATTGACGCAAAATATCCAAGTGGAAATGCATCCAATTATGCAAGTGACCAAAGCAAAAGAAGAACAATTACATGATATGTTAATTATGTTAATTGAGGAACATCCAACCAATATTCTATTAATGATTCACGATATTCTTAATGAAATGAAACCAGAAAATCAATTTTTACTTTATAAATTATGGCAAAAAACCTATTTGGAACCATTTCAACTATTTTTTGAGCGTCTAGAAAATGCTGGCGAATTGCGTGATGGTGTCAGTGCTGAGACTGCTGCGAGATACTGTTTGTCCACTATTAGCCCTCTTTTTTCTGGGAAAGGCAGCTTTGCGCAAAAGCAAACGACTACAGAACAAATTGATGAATTAATCAACTTAATGATGTTTGGTATATGTAAAAAAGAGGTATAATTTAGCGTGCTTCTTTTTTTGGTGTTTCACTTATCGAATGATAAACGAAAAAAATAAGCAAACTAAAGGGGGATTTATAATGAAAGATGGATTTTTAAGTAAAATTGCCAGTGGGGTTGGTGGCAAGAAAGGCCGGTTTATAACATTAGGTATTTGGATTATCGCAATTATTATTTTACAGTTTTTCTTTCCAAAAGCAGCTGATTACAAAGATGACGCTGCGAAAGATTTACCGAATTCAGAGCCTTCTGTTGTCGCCCAAAAACTCATTGACGACAAATTTGCTGGAACGGACGGGGTACCAGCGCTTATCACTTGGTATCGTTCAACTGGTTTAACAACCGAAGACTTAGTTAATATTCAAAAATACAGCAAAGAATTGACCGAAAACCCGGTAGACTATCAAAAAATGGCGGTTCCTTACGATAAAATGCCACCCGTGGCGCTCAAACAACAAGTTTCTAAAGACGGAACTACTTTTATTCAAACCGTTATTATGAAAGACAGTGCGACTTCAGATCAACTAACAGAGAGCTTCAAGCAACTTGAATCAGCGGCTAAAACAACCATTGGAGAAAATCCATTTGCACAGAAAGTATCTGCTGATGATGCGCTTGTTGCTCGGACAACTGGACCGGCTGGTATTAGCGTGGATGCGAGTGGACTATTTAAAGATGCGGACGTTTCGCTGCTAATCGGAACAGTACTACTTGTTTTAGTCTTTTTACTAGTAATTTATCGTTCGCCAATTTTAGCGTTAATTCCTTTGATTGCAGTCGGTTTTGCCTACTTAGTAATTACGCCGATTCTTGGGTTACTCGCGAAAGAAGGTATTATCACATATGGCTCACAAGGGCTCTCGATAATGACCGTATTACTATTTGGCGCCGGAACGGATTATTGTTTATTCTTAATATCCAGATTCCGCAGCCATCTGCACACAGAGAAAAACAGATTCCAAGCATTTAAAGAAGCATTTAGCGGAACAGCCGGCGCAATTGCACTTAGTGGATTGACCGTAATGGCCGCACTACTTCTATTATTAGCAGCAGAATATGGTTCATTCCACAATTTCGCCGTACCATTTAGTTTAGCGATTTTCATTATGATGATTTCCTCGCTAACACTTGTCCCAGCACTTCTAGGCATATTCGGTCGTGTGTCATTCTGGCCATTTGTCCCAAGAACCGTAGAAATGGAAGAAACACGCGCGAAGAAAAAAGGCAAAACACCAAAACACCACAAAGAAAACCGTTTTTGGCATAAAATTGGTGAAATGTCTGCGAAACATCCTGTACGAATTTTAATCATCACATTGATTATTTTAATTGGATGTGGGATTTTTACAACTCAGGTGAAATACACGTATGACACACTTTCAACGTTCCCAGAAGATATGCCATCTCGGGAAGGATTTACCTTAATTAGTGATCATTTTGGTGCCGGTATGCTTGCGCCAATGGAAGTAGTGGTAAACTCCAAAGAATCAATGAAGAGTTCGCTTGAAAATGTGGATGGAGTGGCTTCAGTGACTGGTCCAGAACGAAGCAAAGGTTATCAAAAATATACACTTATTTTAAAAGATAACCCTTATAGCAATGAAGCAATGGATGTCGTTCCAAAAGTACGTGCCGCAGCCGACAAAGGAAATGACGTATATATTGCGGGACAAACTGCGACACAATATGATGATCGCGCGGTGACAGAGCACGATGAAAAAGTGATTATTCCGCTTGTTATCGCTTTGATTGCGATTTTACTTTTATGCTACTTGCGCTCGATTACAGCAATGCTTTACTTAGTCGCTACAGTTCTCTTGTCCTTCGTTGGAGCGCTCGGCCTTGGTTGGGTCATCATTCATTACGCGATGGGAGTAGAGGCGATTTCTGGCTTAATTCCTCTCTATGCCTTTGTTTTCATCGTCGCACTCGGGGAAGATTACAATATCTTTATGATTTCTAGTATTTGGAAAAACAGCAAGAAAATGCCACTTAGAAAAGCGATTACAGAAGGTGTTGGCCAAACTGGCGGGGTTATCACGTCTGCTGGTTTAATTTTAGCAGGAACTTTCGGAGTCCTAACTACACTGCCAATTCAGCTCTTAGTACAATTTGGCTTAATTACGGCAATTGGTGTCCTACTCGATACCTTCATCGTCCGCCCGTTCCTAGTTCCATCAATTACTGTGCTCCTTGGAAAATGGGCGTTCTGGCCAGGTAAACAGCATAAGATGACAAAATGAAAACGACTTTGAAAAATCTCTTGTCTATTCCTCTGAAAAGTATATAATAGATGTATCTAAAAGGAGGAACGACAGAAAATGAGAGTAATTGATACCCACTGTGATGCGCTTTACAAGCTACAGGCTGGAAAAGGAAAATACACTTTCCAAGATGCAGAAGAACTTGATGTGAATTTTGAACGGCTTATAGAGGCTAAAATGTTACTACAAGGATTCGCTATTTTTCTTGATGAAGATATCCCTGTTGAACATAAATGGAAGAAAGCGGTTGAACAAGTTAATATTTTTAAACAACACGTACTGCACAAAGGTGGAATCATTCATCATGTGAAAAAATGGTGTGATTTAGAAAATCTACCTGAAGATAAAATTGGCGCGATGTTGACGTTAGAAGGCATTGAACCAATTGGACGTGATTTAGATAAATTAACGCAATTACTTGATGGTGGCGTATTATCTGTCGGACTAACGTGGAACAACGCCAATTTGGCAGCGGATGGCATTATGGAAGAACGTGGCGCAGGACTAACCCGCTTCGGAAAAGACATTATCCATCTTTTAAATGAAAGAAAAGTATTCACGGATGTTTCTCACTTGAGTGTAAAAGCTTTTTGGGAAACGTTGGAACAGGCTGAATTTGTGATTGCTAGTCATTCAAATGCCAAAGCAATTTGTTCTCACCCTAGAAACTTAGATGATGAACAAATCAAAGCGATGATCGAGCATGATGCGATGATTCATGTAGTCTTCTATCCACTTTTCACAACAAATAATGGTGTGGCTGATACAGAGGATGTTATTCGTCATATTGATCATATATGCGAGCTTGGCGGATTGAAAAACATTGGTTTTGGTTCAGATTTTGATGGTATCCCAGATCATGTCAAAGGCCTCGAACACGTCGGTAAATATCAAAGCTTCCTTGAAACACTCGAAAAACACTACACTAAAGAAGAGATAGAAGGATTTGCATCGCGCAACTTCTTAAACCATTTACCAAAATAAACGAAAGTCCAAGCACTGTAAGAAGTGCTTGGACTTTTTTTGAAATAGAACAAAGAGAATCTGCTGTAATTTGAAAAATGGCATGTTATAATGAAGACAATAAATGGAATTTAGTTTGGTATAAGGTATATCAGACGAATTTTTAATGGAGGTTTTAATGTGCGTTTAGAATCTAATTTCGTCCAAAAGCAACAACAAAAGCAGTCGCAGAAATTAAATATGACGCAACAATTGTCCCAGTCTATTGCAATGCTTCAATTTGCAACGGCTGATCTAGTGGCATTTTTAGAAGATAAAGCACTCGAGAACCCATTAATTGAAGTGATTCCAGGCTCGGATTTTGCAACAGACTTTTCTTACAGTAGTCGAAAAAGCGCTGGAAGTTCTGATGATACAGATTGGCTAGAACAAATAGCTGACAATAAGCTGACGTTAGCCGATGCGCTAAAAGAACAGCTACATTTAATGGATGTAACGCAAACACAAAAAATTATCGTCTTATATTTAATAGAAAGCTTAAATGACAATGGTTATTTACAAATAGATTTGAAAGATGTCAGTGCGGCGCTTTTAATGGATGATTCTAGTGTGTTAGAAGGCCTAGAAATCTTGCAAAGCATGGAGCCAGCCGGCGTTGGGGCAAGAGATGCGCGTGAATGCATTTTACTACAGATCGAACGCTCGCCGGATGCTCCTTATATTGCCTATGACGTTATCCAAAAATTCTTCACGGAATTTGCAGAGAAAAAATGGAAGAAAATCGCTGCAGAAATGGATGTTAGCTTGCAAGACATTCAAGAAGTTTCCGACTACATTCAAACCTTAAATCCAAAGCCGGGTTCTGAATTTGAGTCTGAACGCGTTCAATATGTTGTCCCGGATTTAATTTTACTCCAACACGAAGATGAATTTGCTGTTTCACTAGCAAAACAATTTCTGCCACAAGTGCGTTTCCAAGAAGCATACTACGAAACGATGCGAGCAACCGAAGAAAAAGACGTCGCCCAATTTCTACGCGAAAAAGCCGGCGAATTTGATTGGATAAAAAAAGGCATCGAACAACGCGAAAACACCTTGCAAAGAGTTGGAGAGGCGATTGTCAATCATCAGAAAGCTTATTTCCTAGATAATTCCGCGCATTTACAACCATTAACCTTAAAAGAAGTAGCGGAAGAGCTTGGTGTACATGAATCAACCGTGAGCCGTGCGGTGAATGGAAAATACATGGAAACAACGAATGGTGTGTACGAATTAAAACGCTTCTTTGCATCCGGTTTACAAAAGAAATCTTCCGAGAACGAAAACACAGGTGATATTTCAAGTACAACTATCAAAAAGCTAGTACAAGAATTTGTAGCAGCAGAAGATAAATTAAAACCACTCTCCGATCAAAAGATAGTAGATATGCTCGCAGAAAAAGAAATTCAAGTTTCAAGAAGAGCTATCGCAAAGTATCGTTTTTTGAAGAGGTGGAAAACAACTAGTATAGCCTATTTAGAAGTTTGCAGTTTAAGATTTAATTGTAAATTTCAGGTGAATATTTCATAAATGTCCCACTTAACACTTGAAGATTTGTGCCAAGACTGTTAGAATAGGGAACGTAGGGTAGTTAAAGAACATAAAAAAGATTCACCAGCGTAAGCAGAAAGAGAAGGGGTAAAAATCACATTGAGAGACACTTTGTTAACAAGCTGAAGTAGCTAGTTTAATAGTCTTGAAAGTTGTAAAAACCTCTATCTCTACTTTTTTTAGTTCTAACGGGACGTCAGATGACTAAGTGGGTCGTTAAGCGTCCAAAGATGAGGAGCAATTAAAAATGTCAGACTTAATTAACATTCAGAAAAAGTTATTGCCCGACGTTTTGATGATTATGCAAAAACGCTACCAAATCCTACGCTCGATTTATTTTTCTGAACCAGTTGGGAGACGGACACTTGCCGGAATGCTAGGCATGAGTGAACGCGTCCTGCGCGGCGAAGTAGAATTTTTGAAAGCACAAGGTTTAGTAGAAATTGCTTCTTCCGGAATGACCGTTACTAAAGAAGGCTTGGTCGTTTTTCGCGATTTGGAAAATGTCATGAATCAGCTTTCAGGGTTACATTCAATGGAAGAACAATTAGCGAAGAAATTGCAAATCAAAAAATGCTTGGTGGTGCAAGGTGATAGCGATGATACTCCATGGGTCCGCGAAGAAATGGGACGTGTGGCGGTTGAACAATTAGACATGGCGCTCACCGAAAAAAGAAACATCGTCGCAGTTATGGGCGGCTCTACAATGGCTACTGTTGCCGAAATGATGACAACTGATTTCGCAAAAGGCAGAGAACTACTTTTCGTTCCCGGTCGTGGAGGTATTGGTGAAGACCTTGACAATCAAGCGAATACAATTTGTGATAAGATGGCAACAAAGACAAACACAAAACACCGCGTTCTCTATGTTCCGGAGCAATTAGGCGAAGAAGCCTATCGTTCTTTACTGAAAGAACCGGCAATTCAAGAAGGCTTACGATTAGTACAATCTGCAAATGCTATTATTTTAGGCATAGGTGATGCGCTCGCGATGGCGAAACGCAGACATACCGGCGAAGATGTACTTGAAAAAATCATCCGTCGTAAAGCTGTAGGTGAAGCATTTGGTTATTATTTTGATGAACAAGGCGAGGTTGTACATAAGGTCCCTACATTCGGTCTTCAATTCGAAGACTTAGCGCAAATCCCGCACATTATCGCTGTTGCAGGCGGTACATCGAAAGCCAAAGCAATCAAATCGTATATGAAAAGTGCTCCAAAAAATACGATTTTAATCACGGATGAAGGAGCAGCAAAATCGCTTTTAAAAGGGAGTAATACCCTTTTGAAATAAAAAAACACTATTTTCAAGGAGGAAATTGACTTATGACAGTTAAAGTTGGTATTAATGGTTTTGGACGTATCGGACGTCTAGCATTCCGTCGTATTCAAAATGTGGAAGGAATTGAAGTTGTTGCAATCAATGGCTTAACAGACGCTAAAATGTTAGCTCACCTGTTAAAATATGATACAACTCAAGGCCGTTTTGACGGTGAAGTAGAAGTACATGATGGTTTCTTCAACGTAAACGGTAAAGAAGTTAAAGTATTAGCTAACCGTAACCCAGAAGAACTTCCATGGGGTGACCTAGGAGTAGACATCGTTTTAGAATGTACTGGTTTCTTCACAGCGCAAGACAAAGCTGAATTACACATTAAAGCTGGCGCTAAAAAAGTTGTTATCTCCGCTCCAGCAACTGGCGACATGAAAACAATCGTTTACAATGTAAACCATGAAACATTAGACGGAACTGAAACAGTTATCTCTGGCGCAAGCTGTACTACTAACTGTTTAGCTCCTATGGCTAAAGTTTTAGAAGACAAATTTGGTGTTGTTGAAGGTCTAATGACTACAATTCACGCTTACACTGGTGACCAAAATACATTAGATGCTCCACATCCAAAAGGTGACTTCCGTCGTGCACGTGCTGCTGCCGAAAATATTATCCCTAATACAACTGGTGCTGCTAAAGCTATCGGTGAAGTATTACCAACACTTAAAGGTAAATTAGACGGAGCTGCTCAACGTGTTCCAGTTCCAACTGGTTCCCTTACTGAATTAGTAACAGTTCTTGACAAAAAAGTTACTGTTGATGAAGTAAATGCAGCTATGGAAGCAGCTTCTGATCCAGAAACATTCGGTTACACTAGTGACCAAGTTGTTTCTTCTGACATCAAAGGTATGACTTTCGGTTCATTATTTGACGAAACTCAAACAAAAGTTCTTACAGTTGGCGATCAACAATTAGTTAAAACTGTAGCTTGGTACGATAACGAAATGAGCTACACTGCTCAATTAGTACGTACTTTAGAATACTTTGCAAAAATCGCTAAATAATTAGCAGATTAATTTTACTGAAGTGCTAGTCACATCAGCAATAACAAGAATAAGCGGAGACACTATTGTTTCCGCTTATTTTCTGAAATAACGGGGGCGACCCCAATCCTTTAAAATTAATGGAGGAACTCTAAATGGCTAAAAAAGTTGTAACTGATTTAGATTTAAAAGACAAAAAAGTTTTAGTTCGTGTTGACTTTAACGTGCCAATGAAAGACGGCAAAATCACTAACGACAACCGTATTGTTGCTGCACTTCCAACAATTGAGTACATCTTAGAACAAAACGGTAAAGCAATTCTATTTTCTCACCTTGGAAAAGTAAAAACAGAAGAAGATAAAGAAGGAAAATCTCTTCGTCCAGTAGCCGCTCGTTTAAGCGAATTACTTGGAAAAGAAGTGAAATTCGTTCCAACTACTCGTGGTCCAGAACTTGAAAAAGCAATTGATGAGTTAAAAGACGGCGAAGTACTTCTTTTTGAAAATACACGTTTTGAAGATATTGATGGTAAAAAAGAAAGCAAAAATGATCCAGAACTTGGAAAATACTGGGCTAGCCTTGGCGACGTTTTCGTAAATGACGCTTTCGGTACTGCTCACCGTGCGCACGCGTCTAACGTTGGAATCGCTTCTAACTTAGAATCAGCGGCCGGATTTTTGATGGAAAAAGAAATTAAATTCATCGGCGGTGTAGTTGATAATCCAGCACGTCCACTAGTAGCAATCCTAGGTGGCGCAAAAGTTTCTGACAAAATCGGTGTTATCGAAAACTTACTTACAAAAGCAGACAAAGTTCTTGTCGGCGGCGGAATGACTTTCACTTTCATGGCAGCTCAAGGTCAAGAAATTGGTAAATCTCTTTTAGAAGCAGATAAAGTTGAACTTGCTAAAGGCTTACTTGAAAAAGCTGGCGATAAATTAGTATTGCCAGTTGATGCAGTTGTATCTAAAGAATTCAGTAACGATGCTCCTTTCCATACAGTGAGTGCAGATAGCATTCCAGCTGATGAAATGGGACTAGATATTGGTCAAGCTACAATTGACTTATTTACAAAAGAACTTCAAGGCGCTAAAACAGTTGTATGGAATGGTCCAATGGGCGTATTCGAACTTAGCAACTTTGCTAAAGGTACAATTGGCGTTTGTGAAGCTATTGCAAACTTAACGGATGCAACAACAATCATCGGTGGTGGGGATTCCGCAGCAGCAGCTATGGACTTAGGTTTTGCTGACAAATTCACACATATTTCCACTGGTGGCGGTGCATCATTAGAATATCTTGAAGGTAAAGAGCTTCCTGGCGTTGCTTCTATTAGCGACAAATAAGCTGAACCAAAAATAATTTTTAATATCGAGAGGATGTTTATCCAAATGCGTAAACCAATTATTGCTGGTAACTGGAAAATGAACAAAACTGCTGCAAAAGCAGGACAATTTGCAGAAGACGTAAAAAATAACGTGCCATCAAGCGATGCTGTTGAATCAGTAGTTGCTGCACCGGCGCTATTTTTACAAGAATTAGTTCGTCTTACTGAAGGAACTAATCTTCGCGTAGCTGCACAAAACTGTTATTTTGAAGACGAAGGTGCTTTCACTGGCGAAATTAGCCCGTTTGCACTTGCTGATTTAGGTGTTTCTTATGTTATTATCGGACACTCTGAACGTCGTGAGTATTTCCACGAAACAGACGAAGATATTAACAAAAAAGCACATGCAATCTTCAAACACGGCATGACACCAATCATTTGCTGTGGTGAAACATTAGATCAACGTGAAGCTGGTCAAACAGATACTTGGGTACGTGGTCAAATCCGTGCAGCTCTTGCTGGATTAACGGAAGAACAAGTAATCAAATCTGTTATTGCTTATGAACCAATTTGGGCAATCGGTACTGGGAAATCTTCCACAAGTGCTGATGCAAACGAAACTTGTGCAGTTATTCGTGCAGAAGTTGCAGACGCTGTATCTCAAAAAGCAGCAGACGCAGTTCGTATTCAATACGGCGGTAGCGTAAAACCTGAAAACATTGCTGATTATCTTGCAGAGTCCGACATTGACGGCGCTCTTGTAGGTGGAGCAAGCTTAGAACCAGCATCGTTCTTAGCATTATTGGAGGCAGTAAAATAAAATGAGTAAATCACCTGTAGCAATTATTATCCTCGATGGTTTTGGTAAACGTGCAGAAACAGTAGGTAATGCTGTAGCTCAAGCAAACAAACCAAATTTCGACCGTTATTGGGCTAATTTTCCTCACGGGGAACTTAAAGCTGCCGGCCTTGATGTTGGTCTTCCAGAAGGTCAAATGGGTAACTCTGAAGTTGGCCATACAAACATCGGAGCTGGACGTATTGTCTACCAAAGCTTAACTCGTATTGACAAAGCTATTGAAGAAGGCGAATTCCAAGAGAATAAAGCCCTAAACAATGCTTTCACTCATACAAAAGAAAACAACTCGGACTTACATCTTTTCGGTTTACTATCAGACGGCGGCGTGCATAGTCACATTAATCACCTCGTTGCACTTTTAGAAACTGCGAAAGATAAAGGCGTGAAAAACGTTTATATCCATGCATTCCTTGATGGACGTGACGTGGCTCCACAATCTTCACTAGAATATTTAGAAACACTACAAAAAGCTATTAGTGATTTAAACTATGGTGCTATTGCTACTGTTTCTGGACGTTTCTACGCGATGGATCGTGATAAACGCTGGGAACGTGTTGAAAAAGCATACAAAGCAATCGTAAGCGCTGAAGGTGAAAAATTTGAAGATCCAATCGAACTTGTCAAAGCTTCTTATGCTAATGACAAAAATGATGAATTCGTTGTTCCAGCTATCATTACTAAAGATGGCAAACCTGTTGCAACAGTTAAAGACAACGATGCAGTTATTTTCTTCAATTTCCGTCCTGACCGTGCGATTCAACTTTCTAATGCATTCACTGATAAAGAATGGGATCATTTCGACCGCGGGGCTAACCACCCTAAAAACATCAAATTCGTTACAATGACTCTTTACAACCCAAGCATTGATGCTGAAGTTGCTTTTGAGCCAATTGAAATGAAAAATGTTATCGGCGAAGTACTTTCTAATGAAGGCTTATCGCAACTGCGTATCGCTGAAACAGAAAAATATCCACATGTAACATTCTTTATGAATGGTGGACGAAATGAAGAATTCCCTGGTGAAAACCGGATTCTAATCAATTCGCCAAAAGTAGAAACATACGATTTGCAACCTGAAATGAGCGCATATGAAGTAACAGATGCACTTGTTGAAGACATTAAAAACGACAAACACGATGCGATCATCTTAAACTTCGCAAACCCAGATATGGTTGGTCACTCAGGTATGCTTGAGCCAACGATTAAGGCAATCGAAGCAGTAGATGAAAATCTTGGTCGTGTAGTAGACCTTATTTTAGAAAAAGGTGGATCAGCTATTATCTTTGCGGACCATGGTAACTCTGAAACAATGTCTACTCCAGAAGGAAAACCGCACACTGCGCACACTACTGTTCCAGTTCCAGTAATTGTAACGAAAAAAGGTGTAACGCTTCGTGAAGGTGGTCGTCTGGCTGACGTTGCGCCAACTATGCTTGATTTACTTGGCGTTAAAAAACCTGCCGAAATGACAGGTGAAAGTTTAATTCAAAAATAATTTTAGTTATTACTTTAGTTTTTTTGCAAACAGAGCTACAATAAATACGAATTTAAAAACGGATGGGTCTTTGATTTGAAGTGAATTTTTTGTTCATTTCATTCAATTAATCCCAACAAAGGAGAGAATTATAAATGTCTATTATTACTGAAGTTTATGCTCGCGAAGTCTTAGATTCCCGTGGTAACCCAACTGTTGAGGTTGAAGTTTATACTGAAGCTGGTGCGTTTGGTCGCGCTTTAGTTCCAAGTGGTGCTTCAACTGGTGAATACGAAGCTGTAGAATTACGCGATGGCGACAAAGCTCGTTACCTTGGAAAAGGTGTTTTAAAAGCTGTTGAAAACGTAAACGACATTATTGCTGACAAAATTATCGGTTTTGACGTAACTGATCAAATCGGAATTGACAAAGCAATGATCGAACTTGATGGTACACCTAACAAAGGTAAATTAGGTGCTAACGCTATTCTTGGTGTTTCTTTAGCTGCTGCTCGTGCTGCTGCTGACGAACTAGGCGTACATTTATATGAATATCTTGGCGGAGTGAACGGTAAAGTTCTTCCAGTTCCAATGATGAACATCCTTAACGGCGGAGAACATGCTGATAACAATGTCGACGTTCAAGAATTTATGGTAATGCCTGTTGGAGCTCCAAACTTTAAAGAAGCTCTACGTATGGGTGCTGAAATCCTACACGCACTTAAAGCTGTACTTAAAGGTAAAGGCTTAAACACTGGTGTTGGTGATGAAGGTGGATTCGCTCCAAACCTTAAATCCAATGAAGAAGCTCTTGAAACAATCATGCAAGCAATTAAAGATGCTGGTTACAAACCTGGCGAAGAAGTTAAACTTGCGATGGATGCTGCATCAAGTGAGTTCTATAACCGCGAAACTGGTAAATACGAACTTAAAGGTGAAGGCGTAACTCGTACTTCTGAAGAAATGGTAACTTGGTATGAAGAAATGATTACTAAATACCCAATCATCTCTATTGAAGATGGCCTAGACGAAAACGACTGGGACGGATTCAAACTACTTACAGAACGTATTGGTGACCGCGTTCAATTAGTAGGTGACGATCTATTTGTAACTAACACAACTAAACTTAAAGAAGGTATCGAAAAAGGTATCGCTAACTCCATCCTAATCAAAGTTAACCAAATCGGTACTTTGACTGAAACATTGGATGCAATTGAAATGGCTAAACGCGCTGGCTACACTGCAGTTATCTCTCACCGTTCTGGTGAAACAGAAGATTCCACAATCGCTGACATTGCAGTAGCTACAAACGCTGGTCAAATCAAAACTGGTGCGCCTACTCGTACTGACCGTGTTGCAAAATATAACCAATTACTCCGCATCGAAGACAATTTGGCTGATCTTGCTGAATACCATGGTAACGAAACTTTCTACAACTTAAAAAAATAAGTTGATTGAATAAAACGCTAAGCTCCGCGAAAAGTAACATTTTCGCGGAGTTTTTTCTGTTTTAAAAATAGCGAGAGGGGTAATGATTTGGAAGAGGAGGTAATGCTGATGAAAGTAAAAAATAGTCAGGCCTCAAAAGTGCTCGAAACTCCAAAAATCAAAGACGCTGTGGTGCATGAAAAAAGCCACCCCTTAGCGGAAAAACATTCTGTGCAAAAGAAAATCATTAACGCAGATATGCCCCAACAACAGTTTCACCGAAGACTTATGAAATAAACGGTGCGCCTGATTCTAGTTTTAAAAGAATCAGGCGTATTTTAATGAAAATGGAAGCTTTTTTATAGGAAATCAAGTATAATCAGGTGTAAAATAAGGGTAGAAAATGTTTTCAGCAAGGAGAAATGCTATATGATTGCAGAAATCAATGGAATTAACTTGTTTTATCAAATAATCGGTAAAGGCGAACCAATCTTGCTTATTCACGGGAATGGTCAAAATCATCGTTCTTTAAAGCGGATGATTGATGACCTCTCTACTAATCATCAAGTAATCGCCGTAGATAGCCGCGCACACGGGAAAAGTGAAGCGGGAAATACACCGCTTGATTTTGAAGTAATGGCGCTAGATATGCTTTCGTTACTCGATTATTTGAAAATTGATAAATATAAAGTTATCGGATATAGCGACGGCGGTATTGTTGCTCTCGTAATGGGGAAATTGCAACCGAACCGTCAAATCGCATCCGTTGTTATTGGAACAAACTATCATGTAAATCAAATACGATTTTTACCAGATTTATTTTGTCGTGTCGCCTACGGGGCTGCATTTCTTTTAGCGCCATTTAGTCGCTTTTTTGAGCGGATGAAACGACAACTTGCTTTAACGATTTATCATCCACATATGTCAGAAGCGGATTTGCAAAAAATAAGCGCGCCACTTTTAGCTGTTGTGGGTGAATATGATTTAATATCTTCCAAAGATACAAAGAAAATGGTGCATTCTGTTCAACACGGTGAAATGGTTATTGTAAGAAATGGACTTCATTATTTACCAAGGCAAAAACCGAAACAATTGTTACAATTAATTCATAGTTTCTTTTCTAATTTAAGCGCAGAAATTCACAAATGAAACCTCCGGAAAAGCCTTTGGTAGCAACGTGTTTGAGCTTTGTGAAAAAAGTGTTTGACAAGTTCCTTGGATAGCGTTAATATTGGTCTATTGGTCAGAACTCAAAAGGTAGCTTATTTAGTTCAGATGGGCTACAATAGAGTGGATTATAAAAGTGATGATATTAGGAGGATTGCGTAAAAATGAGTGCGGATCGTAGCTTTACGTTAAAAGCGGGAAATCGTGCTGTTTTGCTCTTGCATGGCTTTGCAGGGACTACAGAAGACGTAAGAGAACTTGGAGAAATTCTAGCAGAAAATGGATACACAGTGCATGCACCAAACTTCAGAGGTCACGGGGATGAACCCGCTATTTTCTTGAAAACAACACCGGAAATGTGGTATGAAGATGCGGTGGCTGGATATCGTCAACTTGAAAAAGACGGATATAATGAAATTGCAATTGTCGGTGTCGCAATGGGCGGAGTTTTTGCGCTTAAAATGGCAGAATCGTTTTCACCAAAAGCGATTGTTCCACTATGCGCCAACGTCAACCGCAAAATGCGCTATATCCCAATCGAAAACTATTTAACTAAACAATTAAAGAAACAAGGTATAGTAGAACAAGAAGCAGATCAAATGCTAAAAAACTACCTTCCTGAAATAGACGTAATGACGGAAGCACGTGCTACTTTCTACAAAAACGTAGCGCGAGACATTGAAAAAATTCATGTACCAACCATGATTGGCCAAGGCTGTCAAGATGAAGAAATCGACGCAGATAACGCCAATTATATCTTTAAGCACATTCATACAAATGATAAACAATTGTGTTTCTATGCAGGGTCAGGGCATGACATCGTGAACGACTGTGAGAAAGACATTTTAGAAGAAGACTTAATTTACTTCTTAGACGATTTAGTTTGGCTAGAGGAAAAAGTTGTTTAACTATTGTATAGAAACAAACCTTTACGTATAATACCAAATATGGTAAAATTAATCTTAGTCAAATTGGGCGGTTTTAGGAGGAAAGAACAATGAGTACAGTTTTAACGGTCTTACTCATCATCGTATCAGTACTGTTAATTACAGTTATCATACTTCAACCAGGTAAAAGTGCTGGCTTATCCGGCGCCATCTCTGGTGGAGCTGAGCAATTATTCGGTAAGCAAAAAGCAAGAGGACTAGAACTTATTCTACATCGTACAACCATCGTTCTATCCGTTGTTTTCTTCGCAATACTAATTGCACTGGCATATTTTGTACAGTAACGAGATGTTAACCACCTGAATGAAAATTTAGGTGGTTTTTTATTGGAGTTCTAAAGAAGCGTATTCCGCTTCCCTAGAACTCCAATACAAGGCGTAACGAAGTGGAGCGTTGTTTCCATAAAAAAAAGTGGACGAACAACTCAAAAAGGGGAGCACAAATTATTAAATACAGCCAATCCCCTAGAACTCCAATACAAGGCGTAACGAAGTGGAGCGTTGTTTCCATAAAAAAAAGTGGACGAACAACTCAAAAAGGGGAGCACAAATTATTAAATACAGCCAATCCCCTAGAACTCCAATACAAGGCGTAACGAAGTGGAGCGTTGTTTCCATAAAAAAAGTGGACGAACAACTCAAAAAGGGGAGCACAAATTATTAAATACAGCCAATCCCCTAGAACTCCAATACAAGGCGTAACGAAGTGGAGCGTTGTTTCCATAAAAAAAAGTGGACGAACAACTCAAAAAGGGAAGTATAAATTATTAAATACAGCCAATCCCCTAGAACTCCAACAAAAATAACATCCAACCCAGATCAACCAAACCTCCAAAAAGAACCAAGGAGCGATATTTACTATGAAAATAACACCACCACAACCATTCCTATTCGAAAAAGGCAAAAGAGCAGTGTTACTCTTGCACGGTTTCACAGGTAGCTCAGCGGATGTAAGAATATTAGGTAGGTTTTTACAAGAAAACAATTATACTTGCTATGCACCTCAATACAGAGGCCACGGTGTATCTCCTGACCTACTGTTAAAAACGGGACCAAACGATTGGTGGGAAGATGTTCTTGAAGCCTATGATCACCTAAAATCACTTGGTTACACGGAAATAGCTGTGGCGGGACTTTCACTCGGTGGGCTTTTTTCACTAAAATTAGGTTTTTCTAGGCCGTTAAAGGGAATTATAGCCATGAGTACTCCAACAAGAATGGACAGTTCATCACCAATAATTCAAGGCTTTTTAGATTATGTGCGTAATTATAAAAAATTAGAAGGTAAAACACCTGAACAAATCGATGCTGAAATGGTTGCCTATAAAGACGCCCCAATGAACACAATCGCTAAACTAAAGGACGAGATAAATGGCGTCGTGGCTGAAATAGATATGATTTATGCGCCAATAATGGTCGTCCAAGGTGAAAAAGACGATATGGTTGATGTGAGCGGAGCACAGCTAATTTATGATACAGTAGAGTCAACGAAGAAAGAATTGCACTGGTTTAAAGAATCTGGGCACGTCATCACATTAGACAAAGAACGAAAAGAAGTAAATCAAGCCATTTTAACATTTTTAGATAGTTTAGATTGGCAAGAATAGACAATTTTTAAAACAGAGAGAGGAGGGACAGAAGTGGAACAAAAACAAATGGAAGAAAAAATTATGAATCTATTAACTTCAGCGCCTGATAAAACATTTGCGCTTGAAGATTTGGAAATAGAAATAGCTTTAAACAATGCGGATGACTTTAAATTAATGGTGAAAGCTTTAGTGAAACTGGAAGATTCCGGAACTATTGTCCGCTCAAGGAAGAATCGGTATGCATTACCAGAAAAAATGGACTTAGTAAAAGGAACATTTCGCGCGCATGAACGAGGTTTTGGCTTTGTTCTCCCGGAAGAAAAAGAAATGGACGATATTTTTATCCCACCAAATGAAGTAAAAGATGCAATGAATGGCGATTTAGTTTTTGCAACGATTACGAAACGTAAAGGCGATAATTTGGCAGAGGGGACGATTAAGAAAATTGTCGAACGGAAGACAACGCAAATCGTCGGAACTTATATGGAAGACTTAGCTGGTACTCCAATTGTGATGCCAGATGACAAGCGACTTTTTGGTGAAGTGGAAATTGATTTAGAAGACGGCTTAAAACCAGTTGATGGGCATAAAGTTATCGTTGAATTGACGGAATATGCAACTGGGCATGCGCGTGCAAGAGGGGTTGTTAAATCAATCATCGGTCACCGTAATGATCCAGGAGTGGATATTTTATCGATTATTCATAAACACGGTATTTCAATCGGGTTCCCGGAAGAAGTAATGGAGCAGGTAAGTAAAGCGCCGGATGTGGTGGATGATTCGGATATTGGTAACCGTCGTGATCTTCGTGACCAAATGATTATTACGATTGACGGGGCAGACGCTAAAGATTTAGATGATGCTGTAACTGTTACGCAACTTTCGAACGGTAACTGGAAGCTGGGCGTTCATATTGCGGATGTAACGCATTATGTGACAGAAGGCTCGCCGCTTGATGTCGAAGCGCAAGAACGTGGAACGAGTGTTTATTTGGTTGACCGCGTAATTCCGATGTTGCCACATAAACTATCGAACGGAATTTGCTCGCTTAACCCACAAGTAGATCGTTTTACTATGAGTTGTGAAATGGAAATCGATGAAGAAGGTCATGTGGTTAATCACGAAATTTTTGAAAGTATTATTAAAACAACAGAACGTATGACGTATACGGATGTAAATGATATTTTAGTTGAAAAGGACGAAGCTTTACGGGAAAAATATGCGCCAATTGTTCCAATGCTTGAAAAGATGCAACATTTGGCCGAAATACTTCGTCGTAAACGTGAAAAACGTGGCGCGATTGATTTTGACTTTAAAGAAGCACGTGTAGTTGTTGATGAAGACGGTCATCCAGAAGCAGTCGTTATGCGCGAACGTTCAGCGGGAGAGCATTTGATTGAAGAATTTATGCTTGCTGCCAATGAAACAGTTGCAGAGCATTTCCACTGGATGGATGTACCATTTATTTACCGTATCCATGAAGATCCAAAAGAAGATAAATTAGCGCGGTTCTTTGAATTTATTACGAACTTTGGTTTGATTGTGAAGGGGACTGCTAACGATATTCACCCAGCTGCTTTACAACAAGTACTAGAAGAAGTAAAAGGTAAACCAGAAGAGATGGTTGTTTCGACTGTTATGCTGCGTTCGATGCAACAAGCGAAGTATGACACAGTAAGCGCCGGACACTTTGGTTTGTCTACTGATTTTTATACACATTTCACGTCACCAATTCGTCGGTACCCGGACTTGATTGTTCACAGGTTGATTAGAGAGTATTTAATTAACGGGGATGTTCGTCCGGAAACGTTAGAAAAACGCGCTGAGGAGCTTCCTGAGATTGCTGAACACAGCTCGAAAATGGAGCGCCGTGCCGTTGAAGCAGAGCGCGAAACAGACGAACTGAAGAAAACGGAATTTATGGTCGACAAAGTGGGCGAACGTTTCATCGGAATCATTAGTTCGGTAACCAATTTTGGCTTATTTATCGAACTTCCAACTACGATTGAAGGTTTAGTTCATGTGAGCGCAATGAAAGGCGATTACTTCAAATTCCACCAAAATCAATTAGCGATGATTGGCGAAAGAACAGGCCAAATTTATCGTATTGGTGATGAAGTGGAAGTCGAAGTAACCAAAGTAGTCGTGGATGCTCGTGAAATCGATTTTGCGCTTCGTAGTGAAGGTAAACCAGGTCCAGTGAGCGATAAACAAAAACGCCAACGCGAAAAACCGATTGATAAAACAAGAAATTTCAAGAGTAACCAGAAAAAAGGTCGTAACAAACGTAGAGCTGGTAAATCAGAAGACGTGAAACCAAAATCAGAACGTAAAGAAGACGAATGGCATACAAAACCTAAAAAGAAAAAGAAGAAAAAACCTTTTTATCAAGGTGTAGCAAAAGAAAGCCCGAAGAAGAAAAAACGTCGCTAGAAAGGATGGGGAGTTATGCCAAAAGGTGATGGTAAGCTAGTTGCGCAAAATAAAAAAGCGCGCCACGATTACGCAATTGAAGAAACTTTTGAGGCTGGCATTGTCCTGCAAGGTACTGAAATTAAATCCGTAAGAAACGCACGGGTAAACTTAAAAGATTCCTATGCACGTATCGACAAAGGGGAAATTTTCTTACACAATATGCATATTAGTCCTTATGAACAAGGGAACCGCTACAATCATGATCCACTAAGAACGCGCAAATTGCTTTTACATAAGAAGCAAATCAGCCGTTTAATTGGAGAAACGAAAGAGTCCGGTTATTCGATTGTTCCGCTAAAAATGTATATTAAAGATGGCTACGCAAAAGTACTCATCGGTGTAGCTCGAGGTAAAAAGAAATACGATAAACGCCAAGACTTAAAACAAAAAGAAGCAAAACGTGATATCGAACGCGCTTTTAAAGAGCGCCAACAATAAAAGCCTAAATCTAGTCATTCAACCAAAAGTTGGAGAAGCTAGATTTAGGCTTTTTTTATATGTCGATTTTGGTGAATTCGTTTAAAGAGAGATTTTGAAGTTCATCGTGAAGAAAATAATCTATTTCATTTTTGATACCATTTAGAATACGCTCTTCTTCAAGCACTTTAGCCACTCTAAGTGCTCGTTGCATAAAGTGTTTACCTTTTTGTTTTTGGCCGAGCTTATACAGCACAATTCCTTTTTTCGCAATAGCCATACAGAATTGTAAGTAGTAATGGTTATGCTTAGCGATTTTTATAGATAATTCAATGTAGTGCAAAGCTAGTTCATATTCTTCGTCTAAAATTAAATAAGTAGCACGATTAACATGAAGTGAAATCTCAATCGAAAGGGTTGGATATAGGTAACGATATTTTTTAAGTTGAGAGATAAGGCGATTTACAATATGTTGAGCGGTTTCATTTTCAAAAATAAAGAAAATATTTCTTAAAATTAATATGTCATTCCAAAATAATTCATCCGCTTCCGAAAGTCTGTCCCAAATGTAGGTTACTTTTTCTCGAGCAAGTTCAAAATTATGTTCTTTTTCAGCAAGTAAAATACCTTCAAGTGAGGCTTTAATATCAGAAATAAAAATATCGGTGTGGTTTTCTAAGTAATCATCGCATTTGGAAATAACATTAAGTATCATATCTGTTTCGGAGGAGGTAATAATCTTGGAGTATAGATAAAGGATATTTTCTTTTGGAGAAGGTGTAAAGTCCCGTTTTACAAATTCAAATTCTTCTAACGTCATATTGAAATTAAGTAAGATTTGGATAAAACGATCCATACTAGGCATGATTTTATTATTTTCGATTTTTTGATAGTTAGAACGACTGAGGGCATTCGTACAAGTCTCTTGTTGTGTTAAGTTTTTACTTTTCCGAATAAATTTTAATGTGTCTCCAATATTTTGCATAAAACTCAGCTCCATTTGTTCAAATTTGATGCTTTTTAATTTTATGTAAGATTTGTGAGTTAGTATTTCTGTATAGATGAAAAAGGAGGGAGAAGACATGTTAACTTTGTTAAAAAGTATTAACTGGTTGTTTTAAAGTTTTTTAAGCAAGGTCTTCTGATGAACGCAATTATTGTTTTTCCATGAAGAATGGTCTGGCATAGTTGCGTTTTTTTGTAGAATTATTAGTAATTTGAACTTTTTTAGTATATCTGTGAAAGCATTATAACATTATGTGATTATTTCTACAATCGCCGATATGCAAAAATTAATAATTTTGCGAAATAACACATCAAAAGTAGTATGTTTTTAGTAAAAATATACATTAAGGGAGGAAAGAGAGATGAAGCGAAAGGGAAAGAAATCTAGTTTAATTTTCATTTTGACCATACTAATATTTAGTTGTTTAAGTGGATTTGGGACAAACGTTTTCGCGATGGATGGTGAATATCACTCACCATATGGAGATGATGATTTATATACTGTCCAACCAACAGAACGTTCTCCTAGAGATCCCAAAGCTGGTGAAGATGTGACATTAAATATTACTACCTGGCCAATTGAAGATGGACAAAATGTTTGGGTAGAATGGACTAAAAACGGGGTAGCACAAGAGAATGTTACAGCAGCTTATGATTATAATAGCGGGAACAATACTTACTGGAAAGCAGATTTAGGAAAATTTGAAAAAGGCGATGAAATCACTTATACAACAAAAGGCTCTACTGACGGAGGAACTGCTTATGAAAGTGGTCCGTTTACATTTTACGTGACAGACTGGGAGTATGTGCAAGATGTTAGTAGCGTTGTAGATAATGGAGATTCTATTACATTAAATATGACAGCCACTGCAGGTGAATTTACTCCAAAATTATATCTTTCATTTGAGGATTTAGATACGCTTCGTATGGAGCTATCACCAACCGGTAAAGAAACTGGACATGCTGGAAAAACTGGTTACACAGTAGATGATGGTGCAGATAAAGTAACAGTTACAACGGAGGATTTACGAGTAGAAATTCAAAAATCTCCTTACCGCATGGAAGTGTACCAGGCAGACGGAACTTTACTTACAAGCGAATATACAACTGCCAACAGCTTAGGTTGGTTAACAGATGGAAAAAATGTCATCAATCAATATCAAAATAACTTTATGACACCGAGCGACGAAGCATTTTATGGTTTTGGTGAACGTTATGACACGATTAACCAACGCGGAAAAGATGTAGAGACATACGTATACAATGAGTATCAAGATCAAGCGCAGACAGAAAGAACCTATTTAGCGGTACCATTTTTTGTAAGTGCTAATAAATACGGGATGTATGTCAATTCTGATTTCCATTCACAGTTCCAAATGGCTTCTAAAGTAGAAGATAAATATAGTTTTGTATTGGACAATGATGGCGATATGACGAATATGCTTGATTACTATGTTATTAGCGGGAAAGATCAAAATGATATCGTAAATAACTACACGGATATAACAGGGAAAACGACTTTGCTACCAAAATGGGCTTTTGGACTTTGGATGTCAGCAAACGAGTGGGATAGAGAATCCGATGTAAGCTCTGCACTTTCTAATGCAAAAGCAAATGATATTCCAGCAACTGGCTTTGTATTAGAACAATGGAGTGATGAAGAAACTTACTATATTTGGAACAATGCGACCTATACAGCAAAGAAAAACGGGGAAGCATTTAGCTATGACGATTTTACTTTCAACGGGAAATGGACTGATCCTAAAGCTATGGTGGATAGTGTCCATGATGCAGGTATGAATATCGTTTTATGGCAAGTTCCAGTATTAAAAGATGACGGTACAGTATATGAACAAAGAGATAATGATGAAGCATACATGATAAGCCAAGGGTATAGTGCGGACGATGGAACAGGGGCTCCTTACCGAGTTCCGGCATCTCAGTGGTTTGGAAATGGGATATTACTAGATTTCACTAATAAAGATGCTGTAGATTGGTGGACGTCCCAGCGTGAGTATTTATTAACAGAAGTAGGGATTGACGGATTTAAGACAGATGGCGGCGAGATGGTGTGGGGACGTGATACCACCTTCTCTAACGGGGAAAAAGGACAAGAAATGAGAAACCGTTATCCAACTGACTACGTTTCAAGTTATTTTGATTTTGCGAAAAGTATTAATCCAGAAGCAGTTTCGTTTAGTCGTTCAGGAACTTCTGGAGCACAAAAATCTGGTATTTACTGGTCAGGAGATCAAACTTCCACATTTGACTCTTTCCAAGCTTCATTAAAAGCTGGACTTAGTGCTTCAACTTCAGGTGTTTCTTACTGGGCGTGGGATATGGCTGGATTTACGGGAGACTATCCAACGGCAGAACTATATAAACGCGCAACTGCGATGGCAGCTTTTGCACCGATTATGCAATTCCACTCGGAAAAATCAGATCCATCGCCAAGTGAAGAACGCTCACCTTGGAACGCGGTAGCTAGAACAGGCGATGAAACCATTTTACCGACATTCCAAAAATATCTATACACACGAATGAATTTACTTCCTTATATTTATACAGCGGCAAAAGATACGGCGGATAATGGTAAATCGATGATGCGCCAAATGGCCATGGATTATCCGGAAGATATCAATGCGCGTGATTTAGATGAACAGTATATGTTCGGTGACGATTTACTTGTAGCGCCAATCGTTCAAGAAGGTCAAACAGAAAAAGAAGTTTATCTACCAGAAGGTGAATGGGTTGATCTTTGGAACGGCGGAATTCATCCAGGTGGCGAAACCATTTCGTATTATGCAGATGTAGATACGCTTCCTGTATTTGCAAAAGCTGGAGCGATTATTCCGATGAATATGACAGATGGCTACCAACTTGGCCAAAATGTCGGAAACGATTTAAAATCCTATGATAATTTAACATTCCGAGTTTATCCATCTGGAGATAGCGAATATAGTTTCTATGATGATGTAAACGGCGGAGAAATGCGTGACATCAGTGTTTCTGAAGACTTTGCAAATGAAAAAGTTTCCGTAGATCTTCCAGCAATGGCGGATGAAACAACGATGCAAGTTTTCAGTACAGAACCTACAAGTGTAACGATTGACGGGGCAGATGTAGCTAAAGCGGATACGCTAGATGCATTTAACGAAGCAACGACAGGTTACTACTATGATACAGTACAAAACTTAACATATGTAAAAGCAGCGGCAAAAGATGCCAAACAAGCAATCGTATTAAACGGTGTAAATCATGCACCATACGAAGCGGAATTTGCTCATCTGACAAATGTAAGTACTGCAAGTGATCACGCGGGATATACTGGTACTGGTTTTGTAGCCGGCTTTGATGCAGAAAAAGAAGCGGTAGAGTTTGATGTAGACGCAGTAGATGGTGCTTCTGATTATACAATGGAAGTTCGTTATAGTGCTGGCGTAGAAGATGCAACTAGAACCGTATATATCAACGGTAAAAAACAACAAATTACTTTACCGAAAACGGCTGATTGGGATACTTGGAGCACGATAGAAGTTCCAGTAACCTTGCAAGCTGGTAATAACCAAGTTGTATTTGATTTTGAAGCAGATGATACAGCGGGAATAAATTTTGACCATGTAGTATTTAAGAAATAAATCCAATAAGCCACCCTTTTATGGATAGAGAGGGTGGCTATGTTGAAAGGATTGAACTGAATGAAAAAAATAATTGGGCTAGCATTTATAGCTTTTTGTTGCATATTATTTGCACCAACTATAAAAGCACAAGCGGATACAGTTCCCTTACCAGCGCCTATTATTGAGGCTTTTCCTGTGGAAGCGATAGCGGAGGCGATTGCGGGAGAACTAGATAAAGATTCTGTAAATGACACGATTACGCAAGCAGATTTGGATACAATGACTCTTATTCCTTTGCCCTCATTGGGTTTAACGGGGGAAGACTTAAGCGTACTAAACAATGAAGTATTTACAAATGCGATTGAATTAGCGATTTGGAGTAATAATATTGGAGAACTGCCTGATTTATCTGATGCGCTTCCTGCTTTAGAAAATATTGAAGCAAATGGGGCTAATATTACTCTTTTTCCAGATGCAAACTATCCTAACTTAACCAATGCTGATTTGAGTCAAAATAATTTTGGCTTTAATATTCCAAAATTTGTTGGAATGGAAGGACTAGTAAGTATTAATATGGAGGATGCTGGACTTTCTGGTTATGTAGCGGAAGATATTTGGATGAATATGCCTAACTTAGATTCACTACTTCTTAATGAGAATCATTTAATTTCTATTCCGGAAGATATCTTTCTATCAGAACAATTAAGTACACATTCATTTGCTAACCAGACAGCAACTTATCCTCACACAACGATTAAACAAGGAGAGAACTTGGAAGTTTTTGTTCCTTTTATTTACCAAGCATTAGATTTTATCGCACCAAGCAGACACGATTTAATTATTATTAAGGACAATGGTAGAACGCTTTATGAACCACCTTATCCGACCTATGATGGTTCATACATGTACAAGATTGAAACAGCTGGCTTACAACCGGGAGAGCATTTGCTAGAAATTTCATTAGGTTATAACTCTGGAGAATATACGGGTTGGTATGATTTTCCAGTAACTATTACAGAATAAAAAGGGGCGAGATGATGAAAAAAGGTATGAAACAAGTTTGTGTCAGTATGGCTGTTGTACCACTAGTTTGGCTGAATTTAGGGATAACTCAGCCGTTACAAGTGGAAGTGAAGGCGGAAGAAACGAAAGAAAAAGAAGTGAAACAAGAAGCGAATACAGGAGCCGCGAAGCAACTTAGCAAAGAAGAATATGCGAAATTAAGTGCGGAGGAAGGGCTTGGAAATGTCCTTGAAGCAACGGTGACTGATAATGTCATCACGCTTAAAATTGATAACGGGGATGAAGCAGAAGATGATTACTTGGAAATTTCCCCGCTAGCGAATAATTTGCTTAAGGTGAATTTGCGACCACGCAATATCGAAAACAGTCCATCTACACCTATGATTGATCCGAATGCAACTTTCACAGCGATTGGTGCGACCATTGACTTGGAATCAGATCCGATGATAATTTCAACAGATGAATGTACGCTAGAAATTGCTAAAGAGCCAGCACGAATGACTTTTAAAGATAAAAATGGGAAAACGTTATTGTCTGAATCAGCGGACGGCGGGATTTTTGATGGCGGTGTTAGATTTAAGCGCGGCGCTTCTGACCATGTTTATGGTGCCTATGGAATTAGTTTTAGTGACGGAGACCTGGGCATGGAACGAGATAATACTGCTGCCGATAGTAATAAGACTGCACAAGCGGGTCAGCAAGGTAATGCAGGAGGTCCGTTCATGTGGTCTACAGCAGGATATGGCTTACTTGTAGATAGTGATGGCGGGTACCCGTATTCCGTTTCAGATGAAGAAAAATTAGAGTTTTATTACGGCGATACAGTGGTTGAAGGCCGTCGCTACGTGAAAGAAAATGTAGAGATGTATTTAATGTCTGGTGAGCCCGAAGAAATTATGTCTTCTTATGCTGATGTAACAGGGCATACTCCAATGATGCCAAAATGGTCGCTTGGATTCTCTAACTTTGAGTGGGGAACAAATGAAACAGAATTTAGAGAAAACATTAATACGTATCGTGCGAAAGGGATTCCGATTGATTCCTTCGCGTTTGATTATGATTGGAAATTCTACGGAGATCCTACGTATGGTGGCGATTATGGCGAGTTTGCTTGGAATACAGAAAACTTCCCATCAGCAAAAGACACAACGTTAAAATCCGATATGGATGCACTTGGTGTAAAAATGATTGGGATTACAAAACCGCGTGTCGTAACTAATTTAGAAGATGGAACAGCCACGCAACAAGGGAAAGATGCAGAAGCAAATGGTTACTGGTATCCAGGGCAATCTGCGTATGAAGACTATGCATTCCCTGTAACGGTAAGAAGTATTGACCCATACAACGAAGATGAACGTAATTGGTGGTGGTCACATTCTGAGGATGCCCTAGATAAAGGAATTGTCGGTTGGTGGAATGATGAAACAGACAAAGTATCTTCTAATGGAGCCGATTATTGGTTTGGTAATTTCACAACTGGATTTACATCAGAAGCTATGTATGAAGGCCAACGCGACTATACAAATGAACGTGTTTGGCAAACAGGAAGAACCTTCTACCCAGGCGCACAGCGTTATTCTACTTCTACTTGGTCCGGCGATATCGGCGTTCAGTGGAAAAAAGGCGAAGTTATTGACTGGGCAAATGGGATGCAAGAACAACCCAGTACAATGCTTTCGACAATTAATTTAGGACAGACAAAATGGGGCATGGATACAGGTGGTTTCAATGCCAATTCGGGCCAAGTGTTAAACCCGGACCCAGAACTTTATAGTCGTTGGATGGAATTTAGTTCTCTAGTTCCAGTTTTCCGTACGCATGGGAATCAAAATCAACAACGTCAACCTTGGTTCTATGGTGGCACGGCGGAAGAAGTTGCTAAAAGTAGCATGACTTGGCGCTACTCAATGATTCCTTATATGTATGCTTATGAACGTCAAGCATATGACTCTGGTGTTGGTCTAGTTCAACCACTTACGTTTGATAATCCTACTGATGAAAATGTGGTTAATTTAACAGATGAGTGGATGTTTGGTGATGGATTACTTGTGGCACCTGTTTTAGAAGAAGGAGCGGGTTCTCGTGATATTTATTTACCAGCAGGAACATGGATTGACTACAACCGTGGCGACGTATACGAAGGAAATCAAACAATCAGTTATGAAGTGAATGATGACGACTGGACAGATGTGCCGATGTTTGTTAAACAAGGTGCCATTATGCCAATGCAACAACCACAAAACTATGTTGGCGAATCCGCAGTCAAAACAATTTATTTAGACACTTTTGCATCAGATAAAGAGACATCCTTTACACATTACGATGACGACGGAAAATCTTTTGATTATGAAAAAGATACCTATTTAAAACAAAAAATGACTACTTCAAAAACTGCTGATACTAGTACTTTCACGATTGGTGCGAAAGAAGGAAGTTATAAAGCAGACACAGAGAATTACATTGTAAAACTACACGGAAATGCGGCTGAAAGCGTCCAAGTAAATGGCGCAGATAGCAAAGTTTATGACGATTTATCCGCTTTAGAAAATGCTGATGGTAGCGGATATGCTGTAGGTAGCGATGTATACGGAGCAGTAACATACGTAAAAGTACCAGCTCAAGCTGATGCAGATACTGTCATTACAACTTCAGGTTCTGCAAGTGTCGTACAAACAGGAACATACGAAATGGAAACAGGATCCAATTTTGCTGATACAGTTGCTGATAAACCGGTTGCTGAAAAAACGTATGTGGATGGCTACGATAAAGACGGCGCCGGAACTACTATCTATGCAAATGTAAAAGACTCTGGTGATTATAATGTGGACCTAACTTACAAAAATGCTTCCGCAGATAACCAATCATTAAGTATTTTTGTCAATGGTGATTATGTAAAACAAACCACGCTAAAACCAAACACCGATTGGTCAGTTCAGTCCGAAGCATTACCACTTTCAGCAGGGAAAAATAGTATTTCTTATAAAGTGGTAACGGACACAGGCGATAAAGCTGATCAAGTATCACTAGACAAAGTAAATATTGGTTTCACACCAACTGTAGCAAAAGTCGAAGCAGAAGAAGCGGACCTTGCCGGCACTTTAAAAGTGGCGAACGATCACTGGTTCTATAGTGGAGAAGGTTTTGTTGGTGGATTTGGAGCAGCAGGAGATGAAATCAAGTTTGAAGTGGATGTACCAGCTGACGGCGAGTACGTACTAAACACACGAACAGCAAATGGAACTGGCATGCCACAAACACTCGATTTATATACGAATGGTGACTACAACTCTCGCGTAACTTTCCCTTCCGAAGGTGAAAACTGGAATATTTGGTCAGATACAGAAAAAGCTGTGAACTTAAAAGCAGGAACCAATAAAATTACCTTCCTAAGAGACGGCGAAACTACTGGTAATGTAAATATCGATAGAATTCTTGTTTCGGCTGAGCCAATCAATTCACCAGTACAGTCGGAAGTAAATCTACTCGATAACGGCGGATTTGAGCGGGATGCAGCGGCAACGACCAATTGGGTAGAGTCTCATCCTGATGGGCAAGACAAAGCATACGGCGTTGATAGTGGCTCAGGTGTCAATCCTCCAGAATCACCAGCATTTGGTAAACAGAGCGCTTATTTCTATTTACCTGGCGCTTACAAACAAACACTCGCTCAACAAATCGCAGTTCCAGTTAATAATGCGAATTACGACGTTGAAGCATGGGTGAAAGTAAGCAACGATGATGCAGCAAAAGCACAAATGACGGTTAATAATTATGATAGCAGCGATGGTAAAACAATTGACTTAGTTGCAGATGACGTTTGGCATTATGTAACAATGAAGGATGTCAAAGTAACAACAGGCAATATCAATACTAGTTTCCAAATGGATTCCCCAGGAGGAACGAGCATTCACATTGATAATGTAAGAGTTATGCCATCCGCAGAATAATATAGAAGGGCGGGGAATTTCCCCGTCCTTTATAAATTGGAGGAGATAGGATGAAAAATCTATTTAGACTATTCTTGGTATTTAGCATAGTTATTATCGGGGTTGTTTCATTTAAAGCGATAGATGCAAGTGCAAATGAGACAGATGTATATCCTCTACCAGCTAGAATAATTGATGTTTTCCCAGATGAAAATTTAGCAGAAGATATGGTGGAGAACTTTGGTAAAAAAGATGTGACAGATGTAATTACCCAAGATGATGTGGATGCGGTGACATCTCTAGGGTTGGGTTATTTTACCAATTACCTCACAGATGAAGATTTACAAATGCTAGGAAATGCTTATTTTACCAATGTAAATAATATTATGATTTATCCTACACAAACCATGTTTACTGGCTTTCCTGATTTACCAACCTTGCCCAAATTAGATACTTTGAGAGCAGAAGGAAATCTATCAAGCGAGGTACTACCTGAAAACATTACAGTTCCCGATTATCAAAACTACCCAGAATTAAAGTATCTTGATCTTAGTAATCGAACTATTGTTGGGGGCTTACCTAACTTTTCTAATATTCCTAAATTAGAAACCTTGTTGATGAGCAGTTGTGGACTAGCTTCGGAAGACGTTCCAGATTTTACAAACTTGAAAAATTTGCAGAAAGTAAATTTTCAAACGAACCAATATAGAACAGAAATGACGGATTTCACTTATTTGGACAGTTTGGTAAGTATGGATTTAAGTTATAATTATTTAAATGTGTTGCCGCCTACTATTGTGGATAAAGTAATCGTACTAGGTCAAATCGGAACTTTGCCAGATCAAAATGTTGTTTTTGGTGAGGATACAAATATCACGCTACCAGTTTATACGCAACTAGATGATTTAGGTAGAATTAGTGGTTTTCAAGAAGTTTGGATTCGTGATTCAAATGAGAAGGAAATTTACAACGTGGCAAAAGTGGATTACGACGAAGTGACGAAGCAGATTATTGTGCCAACAAATAACCTTGATAAAGGTGAATACACTATTGGAATTGATTTTAATGGAATAGAGCCTTATATAGAAGAAGGCGAAGTTATGAATTACTCAGTAAAAATAACCATTAATTAATGGAAAACTTGTGACATGCTAAATAATAGTTGCGCATTTGGCTATGTCACAAGTTTTTTCTGTTTGTAAAGCCTCGTTTTTTCCTGTATAATAACTACTGTTAGACTTTAACTCTGGGGATGTTACGGATTCGACAGGGATAGTTCGAGCTTGAGTTGCGAGTCGGGGGGATCGTCCTCGTTATCAACGTCAAAGCCAATAATAACTGGCAAAGAAAAACAAAACCTAGCTTTCGCTGCCTAATAAGCAGTAGCATAGCTGATCCTCCGTGCATCGCCCATGTGCTACGGTAAGGGTCTCACTCTAAGTGGGCTACACTAGTTAATCTCCGTCTGGGGTTAAATAGAAGAGCTTAATCAGACTAGCTGAATGGAAGCCTGTTACCGGGCCGATGTTTATGCGAAATGCTAATACGGTGACTACGCTCGTAGATATTTAAGTGCCGATATTTCTGGACGTGGGTTCGACTCCCACCATCTCCATATTTTATGGAAACTGAGAAGTGATACAAACTGCTTTTTTAAGCTGTTTGTATCACTTTTTTATTTGGATGCTAAACGATGGAGTCAAGAAAATAATTACGATTTTAGAATAATCATGTGGATTGAATAAATATACATATCCATTCAAATGTAATTTTTTCTTTACTACTAAAATTAATAAAAAATGACAAATGAATAGTATTAAATGAATGTTTTATGGCGCTTTTTGCTGTTTGATTTACAAACTGAATAATTTTTGAATAACGACCACATATAGGTGTGGAATTTATCTAAAAAGAGCAAATTCAACACATAAAGTGTAATAATTACTATAAAAAAACATTTTTTTGCTTATTTAAAACGAAGAAAAGCCATTCTTGAGCAGTTTTTTTATACATTAACTTTTTATGCTAATATGTACCAAGGGAGGAGGTTTGCTTATGTATAGATTATTAAGCATTGCATTTTTTTTAATAGCAGTAATTTGTTTGTTGTTCCCGTGGATGGCTAGCGGGATAGATGCAGCAACATTTGAATTAGTATATGAGCCTGCTTATAAATTAATTTGGATGCAACCAATCATCATTGTGGGATATTTGGGATTTTTGTGTACTATATTTATTCCAAAATTTCAGCGAGGTAAAAATAGAATTGTACCATCTATAGGAATTTTAATATTGGTTATAGGTTTACTTAATTTGGCAGTTCGGCCATTATTTGGATTTGATTCATTCACCTTTAGTATTATAGCTACTTATGTCTCTGAATTAGTAGAACCAGCATTTCTCATCGCGGTGTCAGCAAGTATTTTATCTTTAATTATGTATGCGATATATTTAAAAAAGCCGGAGAATTTATGATAATACTGAATAGAATCAATCACATGTGAGTATTTTTAGTAGAACTAATAATGCAAAAACACCTCAAAACTGTTTCGGGGTGTTTTTTTAATTTCCCTTAACTTGATTATTTCTTTCTCTTTTATTTAAAATCTTCTGCTAAGCTATTAATTAAGAAGTAGGGAGGACGAACTAGATGAGAAGTCTGAGGAAAATTGTCATTATTTTAATCATAATTGGTTTTATGTATTTATTAATCGTCGCGGCCTTTATGTTTAGTGGTTCTAGGACGAAACCAAGTGAAAATGCTGATACAGTGTTGATTTTAGGTGCAAAAGTGAATGGGACCCCAGCAGTTCCTTCATTAGTTTTGCAAGAAAGATTGGATGCGGCAGTCGCTTATTTAAACGAATATCCAAAGGCGAAAGTGATTGTTAGTGGTGGCCAAGGGGCTGATGAAAGTGCGACTGAAGCTTCCGTTATGGAAGAATATTTGGTTAATGAAGGAATTGCAAGAAAGCGGATTGAAACGGAAACGAAATCTAAGAGAACAGAAGAGAATATTAAATATAGTAATGCGAAATTTAATTTAGGAAAAACAGTGATTGTGACAAGTGATTATCATATGTATAGAGCGCTAATGTTAGCAAAGCGTCAAGGGATTGATGCATCAGGCCTTCCTGCAACATCAAAGACGTTTGCAAAGTATAAAGGAATGATGCGAGAAGTTTTATCCATCACATATGCATGGGTTTTTGATCACTAATAGTGCATGGTATAATAAAGCTAAAAGGTGTTGGAGGTTTTGGGGTGAAACTAGAACGGATTTTAGCAATACTAGTCATGATCTTGGAGCGAAAAGTGCTGGCAAGTGAGCTGGCTGAAAAATTTGAAGTAAGCACAAGGACGATTTATCGCGATATGGATACGCTACTTTATGCGGGATTTCCAGTTGTTGCTTTGCCGGGAAAAAACGGCGGGTTCACAATGCTCGATACATATAAGCTGGCGACATTTACTTTTTCGGAGGCGGAAAAACAGATTTTGCTTGAGGCATTAGAGGCGCGTTCGGAGTTTATGCTGAATGATAGCCACGAGATTTTGCGAGAAAAAATCACGCTATTACAGACTGAAAAACCAACTAGCAAGCATATTTTCTTTGATTCAGCGACACAACATCGCCAGCAAATTGAAGCGGAAGTGAAACGGAAAATCGCTTATATCCAGAAAGCTTTTACGACAAATAAACAACTTAAAATTACGTATATCGCTATGAGTGGCGCGGAAACAACGCGGGAGATTTCGCCGCAAAAATTAAACTTGATGGATGGAAGTTGGTATTTAGAAGCCTATTGCCACAAAAGAGCAGCGATTCGTCATTTTAAATTAACGCGAATAACTTCTTTGAAAGAAATAGGTAAATCGATTATGTACGTTGAAGAAACGGAGCACCAGCCTGCAGAAATGAAGAAAATTGTGTTGGAATTTCCGAAAAATCAGCTCGGGAAATTGTTGGATTATTTTTTGCAAGAAGAAATGGAGACTGGAGACGATTATGTCCGTGTAAGCTTTTTCTATGATTTGGAGCGCAATATAATACCGTTTTTATTGATGTTTGGAAGTGCCGTGAAAATTTTAGAACCTGCATCGCTTCAAAAAGACTACAAATCCGAAGTGGAAAAACTTTATTTTAATTTGAATTGTTGACAGATAGTTGTCAGGTTTTGTTCGCTATAATGGTTTTAAAAGGAGGCGGCAAATAATGATTTTACAAGAAAATATAGAGATTTTTGGGAAAAAGATACGTGTAAACAATGATAATTTTAGTCCGATTGCAGAGCTTTGGGGTGATGTAATGGTAGATAAGCCTGCAGGAGATATTTTTGCGGTATATAGTAATTATGCAAGTGATTACAAAGGTGACTATGATTTGTTGGTAGGAACAAAAGACTGGGATGAAGAGAAGAGTGTCTTAATTAAAGCTGGAGATTATTTAGTTTTTTCTGTAGATAATGCGAGTCATAAAGGCGTGGAAGAAACTTGGCAGAAGATTTGGGCGCGAGATAGTGAATTAAAACGAGCGTACAAAACAGATTTTGAATGGTATCATACGAGTGGCGAGATAGATATATATATTTCAATATGAAAAAATCCCCTCGCAAGGAGGAGATTGGGTGATTATTTAAGTTTTTCTGCTGCTTTAGAGGGAACTTCTTTTTCTGGGACTTCTTCATAGGAAGTTACGCCTTTGTCTTCTTTAATATACAATTTTAAATAAGCACCTTTGCGTAAATTTTTGTCTGCAGAAAAAGTAACTTCTGTTTCTTTCCCGGCTTCATCATATGCTGGCATTGTATAGGAATAGTTGAAGCTTACGTTTTTGCCTTTTTCGCCGTCCGTTGTGATTTTAACATATGATACGTCTGCACCTATATGATTGGCATTTTTAAAGTAATATACACCGAATCCAATCCCAACGAGTAATAGTAAGCTTATAATAAGTATAACGATTTTTTTCATATCCATCATCCTTTGCAAAAGTGTTACCTTTATTGTATAGGGAAATGACATGTAAATCCCTCGCGTAAAGCGACAAAATGATAATTTAAACTTACATAATTGTTAGAAAGGGGTAATGTTTCTATGGTAAGACCAAAGAACAAAGTAGAATTACTTCAACAAAGCACGGAAAAGTACCAACAATTGAACGATTTAATCAACTCTATTCCAAAAGAAAAGCAACAGCTCACGTTTCCATTTGAAGACCGGGATAAAAATATTCGGGATGTCGTAATACATTTGCACGAATGGCATAAGATGGCGCTGGATTGGTATGAAGTTGGAATGGGTGGAAAGAAACCATTGATGCCAGCAGAAGGTTATACGTGGAAAACGACACCAGAGCTAAATTTGGTCATTTGGCAGAAATACCAAGAGACTGATTTAGCGCAAGCAAGGGAATTACTGGATGAAACCCATAACAAAGAAATGGTTTTAATTGCAGGGCATTCGGAGGAAGAACTATTTACAAAAAAATATTATAAATGGACCAATACAACTTCACTAGGCGCCATATTTATTTCAAGCACATCAAGTCATTACGACTGGGCGATTAAAAAAATACGGAAATTCAAGAAAGCCGCTGGAATCAAATGAATTCCAACGGCTTTTTTTGTAATTATTGTAAAGCGGATTCGTCTAAATAAGCGATTTCCCATAGATGGTTGTCTAAGTCAAGAAAACTTCTGCTATACATAAAGTCGTAGTCTTGTGTTTCGCCTGCTGGTTTTGCGCCGATTTTTAGTGCATGATCGACCAGCGTATCGACTGCTTGGCGGCTATCTTGGGTGATGGTGATGAGGACTTCGCGTGCTTTTGTTGTGTCAGCGATGCCTTCTTTATGGAAAGTCTGGAAGAAATCTTCTTTCAAGAGCATGGCGAAAATATTGTCTCCGATGAGCATTTGGGTAGCATTTTCGTCTGTGAATTGCGGATTGAATTCGTAGCCAAGTTCTGTGAAAAAAGCGACGGTTGCTTGTAAATCTTTTACAGGCAAATTAATAAAAATTTGTTCCGAGCGTGTTGCCATAATTTATCACCTCCAGCCAAAAATAGCATGCAGAAAACTACATGTCAATGAATAAGTTGTGGTAAAGTAGGGAAGATATAAAGTAAACCAAAATTGAATATCAAAAAACCACTTGTAATCGGTTTCTTTTTGTACTATAATGTTAGAGAAAAGCATAGGATTGTTACTGCTAAGGCGGGCAAAACCTGAATTAATTCAAGTGCTATTTTGATATTAATAGCATTGGAATTAGTTTGGGTTTTTTTCTTTTGAAAGAGGTGAAAATGCATGATTATCAAAAAAATACTGAATAACAATGTTGTAATCGCCGAGGGTAAAAGTGGCAAGGAGTCTGTAGTGATGGGTCGTGGTCTTGCTTTTCAAAAGAAACTTGGAGATGAGGTGGAGGTATCCAAGATTGAAAAAACATTCGTAATGGAAACACATGAACTTTCAGAAAAGCTCTCTGAGTTACTTAGTGAGATTCCACTGAAACATTTACGTGTTGCGGATGACGTGGTTCAGTATGCGCAAGAAACTTTGGAAACAGATTTAAGTGACAATATTTATTTGACCCTAACTGATCATATTAACTTCGCTGTGTCACGGTATAATCAAGGTATTAATTTGAAAAACGCATTATTATGGGAAATAAAACGATTTTATCACGCAGAGTATTTGGTGGGAATGAAAGCACTAGATTTTATCGAGCAAGAAGTTGGAATTCGTTTAGATGAGGATGAAGCTGGTTTTATCGCGCTTCACATTGTAAATGCTAGACAAGATGGGCAACAGATGCACATGACTGTAGCGATGACTCAAATTGTTCAAGATATATTAAGTATTGTTACGTATCATTATGGTATGGTATTGGATGAAACTTCACTGAATTACACGCGTTTTATTACACATTTACAGTATTTCGCGCAACGTTTGCTTCGAAAAGAGATTGTCGATTCCGGCGATGACTTTTTATATGAACAAGTGCAAATTAAATATCCAGAAGCTTTTAAATGTACGAAAAAAATTGATGCCTATTTAATAAATACGCATCATACAGAACTAACGAGAGACGAGCGTGTCTACCTTACTATTCATATTTATCGTGTCACCGAACGAAATACAATTATAAAAGAAGAGTAAAATTTTTTTGGACTTATATGTAATGGATTACAGAAAAGTACTGCTTAGCGCGGTGCTTTTTTTTATTGTAGTTTTTTTTCTACTAAAATGACAGAAAGTAATACGGCAAAAATACTTGTTGTTAATAAAATCGAGCTACGAATAAAGGCATGCATCGGGATAAAAGCAAGTACAAGTGACAAAACTAGAAGAGAAACCCCGATAACTATCCAGTAGATTCCTAGAGATTGATGCGCTTTTTGCCAAGAGATTTCATTTTTTAAAGATGCTTTCGTTCGATAACTAAAGCGACTTTCTTTATTTTTAGGTGGATTCACCCGATAGATGACACCGAGAATAATAAGTAAAAGTGGAAAAATTAAATCAAACATAACGAACCTCCTTATAAGTACCATCGTAGTATAACAAATTATTGTGAAAAATTGAACGGTTTGTCTCTAAGGTTTAATGGGTATTGGTGAGAGAAGGTGATCAGTTATTTTAAAGGAGGAAAAAAGATGCTTTATAGTGAAGACGACAAGCGAAAACAGGAAAGTTATCGAATCCCACTCTTTGGATCTGAGGAAGAAAGCACGAGTATCCCGAAATATGTATTAAAAAAGGAACCGATGGAACCACGTATTGCGTACCAACTAGTGAAAGACCAGTTGATGGATGAGGGAAATGCGCGGCAAAACTTAGCAACTTTTTGTCAGACATACATGGAAAAAGAGGCAGAAATACTGATGGCAGAAACGCTCGAGAAAAATGCAATTGATAAATCCGAATATCCGCAAACAGCTGAACTGGAAAATCGCTGCGTCAATATTTTAGCCGATTTGTGGAATGCTCCAAAAGATATGTCTTACTTGGGGACTTCGACAGTAGGCTCTTCGGAAGCGTGTATGCTTGGCGGTTTGGCAATGAAATTTCGCTGGCGTAACCATGCGGAAAAACGAGGTCTAGATATTCAAGCGAAACGACCGAACTTAATTATTTCATCAGGCTACCAAGTATGTTGGGAAAAATTCTGTGTGTACTGGGATGTAGATATGCGTGTTGTGCCAATGGATAAAGAGCATCTCAGTATCGATGTAGATAAAGTGTTTGATTTGGTTGATGAATACACAATTGGGATTGTCGGGATTTTAGGCATTACTTATACTGGTAAATTTGATGATATTCAATTATTAGATGAAAAAGTAGAAGCATATAATGAAGCGAACGAGCATCAATTAGTCATTCATGTTGACGGAGCAAGTGGCGCGATGTTTACACCATTTGTAAATCCGGAATTACCTTGGGATTTCCGCCTTAAAAATGTTGTTTCTATAAATACTTCCGGTCATAAATACGGATTGGTTTATCCTGGCGTTGGTTGGATTTTATGGAAAGACAAAGAATATTTACCAAAAGAGCTTATATTTGAAGTCAGCTACTTAGGTGGTTCGATGCCGACGATGGCGATTAACTTCTCTCGTAGTGCCAGTCAAATTATTGGTCAATATTATAATTTTTTACGATATGGTTTTGAAGGTTACCGAGAAATTCATGAAAAAACAAAGAAAACAGCCCTTTACTTGGCAAAAAGTGTAGAAAAAAGTGGCTACTTTGAAATTATTAATGATGGCGCTAATTTACCGATTGTTTGTTACAAAATGAAAGAAGGACTGGATGTAGAGTGGACGCTATATGACTTGGCTGATCAGCTTTTAATGAAAGGATGGCAAGTTCCAGCCTATCCACTTCCGGCCGATTTAAGTGATACGATTATTCAACGGTTTGTTTGTCGGGCGGACTTAGGCTATAACGTGGCTGAAGAGTTTGCGGTTGATTTTGCAGACGCGCTTCATAATCTGGAACATGCTAGAGTGCTGTATCATGACAAAGAACGCAACGACTCATACGGATTTACGCACTAAAAAAGAAGACTTGGATGGTGAGTCCGAGTCTTCTTTTTATTAAAGTGGAAGCCAGTCGATAATTTCTTTGATACTCTTATCCCAAAAATCCCAATCATGGTCACCGGGGCCTTCGCGATACTCTAGCGGAGCATTTTTCTCAAGCGCAAAATCTCGGAAACGAAGATTATCTTCATATAGAAAATCTTCCGTGCCACAATTTTGGAAAAGGGCTGGTAATGGCACTTGGTTTTGGAGATTAGTTTCTAATAAATGAAATAAATCATTTTCCGTACCAGTTTGGCTAGCCATTTCACCCGTGATGGCACGCGTGCTGAAATTTTCGAAGCAGTCTTCTTTAATGATATAATTAATATCCATGACGCCGGACATACTGGCCGCGGCTTGGAATTTTTCTGGAAAAGTAAGTGCAACCTTGAACGCACCGTAACCTCCCATGGAATGACCAGCTATAAAAGTATCTTCTTTTTTATCTGAAAGTGGGAACCAGTTTTTCATAACGTGCGGCAGTTCCGTACTAACAAACTCAAAAAAGTCGCGACCATGAACCATGTTAGAATAAAAGCTATGATCTGCTGCGGGCATGACAACAGCGAGCCCTTTTTCAGTGGCATAGCGTTCGATATTTGTATTGCGTACATAAGTAGTGTGGTTATTCGACAAACCGTGAAGAATATATAATGTTTTATATTTCGGAATTGAGCCATGATAAAGTGCATCTGTTTCAGGCAAAATCACCGTTACACTTGTTTGCATAGCTAAACAAACTGATTTGAAATTAAGTTCTAAAATAGCCAATGTAGGGGCCTCCTGACGTGTCTTTTTTTCTAGTATACATGATTTTTGAGCGAAATAAAATAAATATAACTTATCTTATGAGTTAACTCGGAATTAAACGTAAAATAAAGAACCTGCGCGAACAGGTCCTCGTTATTTTTTAATACTTGGTTTCTTTTTATCAACGATGTTTAAGATTTCTTCGATTTTGCGATTCTTTTCGAGAATGGCTGCTTCTTTGAATTGTTCTGTTGTGACTGGGGGCATCGTTTCTTTGCAATTTTCATGCGCTAGATTAGGAAAAAGATTATCGGTCATTTTTCATCGCCTCCTTAAGTTAATTATAAAGTATCGGCTAGGAAATATCGATTATTTGAACATAGATGAAAATAATTCTCAATTAGGGGTTCGTCTTTTTGAATATCGTGTTATAATTTAGTAAAATGAAAAGGACAGTGTTGTGGAGGGGAATTATGAAGAAAATAACTATATTGACGTTAAGTATAACAGCCGCACTACTCCTTGCATCGTGTGGAAATGATACGGCAACTGATACGAATAATGAAACAACTAAAACGGAAAATAAATCGCAAGCGGCTCTAACGATAACAGATATGGCTGGGCGTGATGTTTCTTTTGATAAAAAACCAGAACGGATTATCGCACTGACGAATGCGGATATGAATATTATCTATGCACTTGGTGGAACGGTGGTAGGTCGCCAAACAACAGACGCGAGTGGTGTTCCAGATGGTGCGAAGAAAGCTACAGAAGTGGGCAATACCCATGATTTGAATTTAGAAAAAATTGCCTCTCTTGGTGCTGATGCTATTGTCGCAAGTTCAGAACAAAACTTAAAAGATGTTCCTGCGATGGAAGGCGTCGGACCGAAAGTCGTGTTGACCGGAGCCAACTCAATTGACGAAATTAAAAAACAAACAGCCGTGCTTGGCGAGCTTTTAGGCAAAGAGACAAAAGCCAAAGAGTTAGAAGCGAATATTGACCAAAAAGTGGCGGAAGTGAAGAAGAAGCAACAAGGTAAAAAAGTGCGCTCATTACTTGTTCTAGGGGCTCCTGGCAGTAATTACGCGGCGCTACCATCCTCATTAAGTGGAAATGTTTTAGAAATTGCTGGTGGAGAAAATGTAGCGAAAGATTTTAAAGGCGTTGAAAACTTCCCACAATACGCTTCGATGAACGTAGAAAAGATTGTTGCTGCTGACCCGGAAGTGATTTTCTTAATGATTCACGGTGGGGACGAAAAAGAAACAGAAGCAGCATTCAAGAAAGAAATGAAACAAAATGAAGCTTGGAATTCAACAAGCGCCGTTAAAAATGATCATATTGTCGTACTTCCTGCAGAGCTATTCGGAACAAATCCTGGAATTAAGATTGATCAAGCATTGGATTATATGACAGATGAGATAAATAAGGTGGATAACTAATGACAACTGTGAAGGCGCATGATCCGCGGCGAAAACGTAGACGGATAACTTTTATTGTAGTAATCATTTTACTTATTTTAGCTTTTTTCTACGGACTGACAACGGGGTCCGTGAAAATTACATATAGTGATGCTTGGCAGACGCTAACTGGCGGGGGAAGTGACCTAGCGAACCAATTGATTTGGAACTTGCGCTTGCCGCGGTTATTAATTGCTTTCTTAGTAGGAGCAGCGCTGGCGATTGCTGGATGCTTGCTGCAAGGCGTGATGCGGAATCCATTAGCTGACCCAGGCGTAATTGGGGTTTCAGCCGGTGGTGGCTTCGTGGCCATTTTAATGACATTAGCATTTCCTGCGTTAGCTTCCTTTGTGCCGATTGGTGCGTTTTTAGGGGCGTTTGGAACAGCTATTTTGATTTATTTGCTTGCATGGGATCGCGGTGTTTCTCCTTTACGTGTAATTTTGTCTGGGGTGGCGATTAATGCGTTTATTGGTGCGATGACGTCTGGCGTAATGGTGCTTTATAGCAACCGGGTTCAAAGTGTTATTTCTTGGATGACAGGGACACTTTCCGGAAAAAGTTGGTATCATTTGGATATGATTTGGCCGTATATGCTGGTCGGGTTTGTTTTAAGTGGTTTTGCGATTCGTTCTTCTAATGTATTGCTACTTGGGGATGATGCGGCGAAATTACTTGGCTTTTCTGTGGAACGGCATCGCTTTTTTATTATAATGTTGGCGGCCTTTCTCAGTGGGGTTGCGGTTAGTGTAGCTGGACTTATTGGCTTTGTTGGACTTGTTGTGCCACATATTTTCCGTTTGATCATTGGAAATGACTATAAATACTTACTGCCACTATCCGCACTCGGCGGGGCTTTATTAGTTGGCTTTGCTGATACAGCAGCTAGAAGTTGGTTCGGATCCATCGAGCTTCCTGTTGGAATCCTGCTTGCAATGATAGGCGCACCATTCTTCTTATTCTTACTTCAAAGAGGGAGGGTTGCTTCATGAAATCAGCATTAGAACTAAAAAATGTTTCTTTCTCACGTAAAAGAGATTTCGAAATGAAAAACGTGAGCGCGAGTATTCCAGAAGGGAAAATCACTACGCTTATCGGTCCAAACGGCTCGGGAAAATCGACTATGCTGCGTTTGATGATGCGCCTTTTGACACCGGATAGCGGGGAGATTTTCTTAAATGATAAAAACATTACTGAAATCCCATCTAAAGATTTAGCGAAAAAAATGACGATGTTATCACAAGCTCCAGAAGGTTTGGTAGATGTGATGGTGCATGATTTAGTGGCGTATGGCCGTTTGCCGCACCGAAGCTGGCTCTCCACTTTGCAAGAGGAGGACGAGGCGGTCATTCACTGGGCTATTAAAGTGTGCAACTTAGAAGAATTGGCTTATCGCCCGCTACATTCGTTATCAGGCGGAGAAAGACAACGCGCTTGGCTCGCCATGGCTCTTGCACAAAAAACACCGATTTTATTACTAGATGAGCCCACGACTTATTTAGATATTGCGCATCAACTGGAGCTTTTAGATTTACTCGTGCATTTAAATAAAGAATATAATTTAACTATCGTGCTCGTTTTACATGATTTAAATCAGGCAGCAATTTACAGTGACCATGTTTTTGTATGCGAAAATGGACAATTAGTCAAAGATGGCTCGCCTACAGAAGTTTTCACGACAGAGCTTCTTCGCGAGGTTTTTCATATTACGGCGGATATTACCGAAAAAGACGGAAAGCAGCATATTCATCCACTTGCTTCGACTCGTTTTGAATATTAAAGAAAACAGAAAGAAGATTAGAATTTGGTGAAAAAGCTTCCTATCCAAGGTAAACTTTATTATAATAGATGAAGGCTGTTGCTCTTTTTAAGAATAGCAGCTTTTTTACATTTAAATTCAAACACAAAAGGACGGAAAATAATGGCCAGAAATAGAAAAAAGGCAGTTCGAATAGATTATTCGATTATATTTTTAATGATGTTGCTGTGTATTATTGGTCTAGTAGCGATTTATGTCGCGGGGCTTGTTAACGACCAATATACAAATAATTTCTTATTGCAACAGTCTATTTGGATTGTTATTTCTACTGGGGTCGTTGTTGTTATTGTACTTTTTTTCGACTATGATAAGTTGCAATGGGCGGCGTATTATCTTTATGGGATAGGAAACTTATTGCTTGTACTCGTACTTATCGTTGGTGACGAGCGAAAAGGATCCAAGAGCTGGATTAGTATCGGATCGCTTGGGAGCTTGCAACCATCGGAATTAATGAAAAGTTTTTTGATTTTAGCACTTGCAAAAGTCATTTGGGACCATAATAAAAAATATAAATTACATACCGTGAGCTTAGATATGCAGTTACTGTTAAAAATAGGTATTGTTTCTATTCTTCCGCTTGGTCTTGTAGCACTTCAACCAGACCTTGGGACGATTCTAGTATTTATTGCTATTATTATCGGTATGGTATTTATTAGTGGTGTTACTTGGAAAATTTTATTACCAGTTTTTAGTTCGATTGCGCTCATTGGTGGGACATTAATCTACTTAGTTATGTATAATCAAGAGTTCTTACAAAAACTAGGATTTAAACCTTACCAATTTAAACGGATTACTTCTTGGTTAAGGCCGGAAGAGGATCCACTTGGTGACGGAATGCAGCTACTTCGGTCGATGCAAGCGATTGGTTCTGGGCAGTTACAAGGGAATGGAATCGGTAATCAAGCCATTGCGATCCCGGAAAACCATAATGATTTTATTTTCTCCATTATTGGTGGGAATTTTGGTTTCATTGGTGGCTGTGTACTTATTATGTTATACTTTTTACTGATTTACCAAATAATTCGAGTGGCATTAGATATTAATATTCCTTTTTATTCGTATATTTGTACGGGTGTTTGCTCGATGATTTTGTTCCATGTTTTAGAAAATATCGGGATGACAATTGGTCTTCTTCCAATTACCGGTATTCCGCTACTTTTTGTCAGTTATGGGGGAAGCTCACTTCTTGGTGCATTTATGGCACTTGGGCTCGTGTTATCGGCGAGATACAATGCTCCAGAAGTTAACTTAGGGAAAGAAAATCGTTTCTGATTTTCTTTTTTAAACTGTTTGGGAGAAAGCGTTCGTTTTGTTTATACAAACCAACCAGTAAGGAGTAATTAAATAATGAATCAACAAAATAAACTAGCTGGACGCATTGATTACGGGATTGTCCTATCTATGATGTTACTCATGATAATCAGTTTGGTGTCCATTTATAGTGCGCAATTAACAAATAATCAATATGATGCAAACTTTGTGGTCAAACAAGCCATGTGGTTTGTAGTGTCGACATTTGCAATTATTGTCGTGATGCAACTAGATTATGATCGTCTGACGAAATGGGCTTACTACTTTTACGGACTAGGTCTATTTTTACTCGTATTTGTATTGCTTTTTGGGAAAGAAGTAAAAGGAGCAAAGAGCTGGATTGTTATCCCGTTCTTAGGGAACATTCAGCCATCTGAGGTTGTTAAGGTTATCTTAATTGTCGTTTTAGCAAAAGTGATTTGGGATCATAACCGAACTTATAAGGTCCACCGCTTTAGTTATGATGCTTGGTTACTTTTAAAGATTGGCTTATTTACATTAATGCCGCTTATTCTTATCATGCTGCAACCCGATTTAGGGACCGCGCTTGTATTTATCGCTATTATGTCGGGAATGATTCTTATTTCCGGAATTACATGGAAAATTATCGTGCCACTTTTTGGTTCGATTGCGGCAATTGGGACGGCGCTTATTTGGATGGTTATTTATCACCAAAATTGGCTGACGAGTCTAGGCTTCAAACCCTATCAATTTGAGCGGATTACGACGTGGATTAATCCGGAGAATGATCCTCAAGGCGGGGGTTATCAAGTGCTGCGAGCGATGACAGCAATTGGTTCTGGTCAGATTTCTGGGAACGGTGCGGGATATGATGCCATTGCAATTCCAGAAAATCACAATGACTTTATTTTTACGATTGTAGCCGGAGATTATGGCTTTATTGGAGCTAGTATTTTATTAGCAATTTATTTCTTATTAATTTATCAAATTATTCGTGTGGCGCTGGATGTTGGCGTACCGTTTTACTCTTACATTTGTACGGGGGTTGTAATGATGTTAATGTTCCACGTACTAGAAAATGTGGGGATGAATATCGGCTTACTACCAATTACAGGTATCCCGCTTCCGTTTATTAGTTACGGTGGTAGCGCCTTGCTCGGGAACATGATGGCTGTTGGCCTGGTGCTCGGGATAAGGTTTAACTTTAAAAAATCGATGTTTGAAGTGAAAGAAGAAAATCACGCGTCTTAAAAAAGAAAATACAGAAGTCGAAAATGGCTTTTGTATTTTTAAAACCACGAATGAATACGCTTTCAAATGCTCTGTTTTTTTCTAAGTGTTGCCATTTGTACTTTCGGAAAAAATGCACTATGATAGTAGTAGAATGCAATCGGAGGGAGAGGCAAAATGATTAATTTTTATTGGTATCCAAAATGTAGCACCTGTAAGAAAGCAAAAGCATGGCTTGAAAATGAGCATGTTGATTTTAATGAAGTAGATATTAAGACAGAAACGCCAACTGCGGAAGAAATACAAAAATGGCATGAAGTAAGCGGGCTTCCAATCCGCCGTTTCTTTAACACAAGTGGTATTAAATACCGCGAACTTGGACTGAAAGATAAATTAGATACACTTTCGCCGGAAGAAGCTTATAAGTTACTTGCATCAGACGGTATGTTAATCAAACGCCCACTAACTACGAACGGCAAAGAAGTGACGCTTGGTTTCAAAGAAGAAGAATTTGAAGCAACTTGGAAATAGTCAATATAGATAATTGCACGAAAAAGGAGGAGTTTTGAAAATGAGTTTACCAAAAGACTTATTGTACACAGAAGAACATGAATGGGTGAAAGCAGACGAGGGTAGTTATGTTATTGGGATTACGGACTTTGCTCAAGATCAATTAGGGGATATCGTATTTGTTGAATTGCCAGAGGTTGGCGACACTGTAGCTAAAGGCGACTCTATTGGTAGCATTGAGTCTGTAAAAACAGTATCTGATTTTTATGCACCAGTAACTGGTAAAGTAGTTGCTGTTAACGAAACATTAGAAGATGAACCAGAATTAATTAATAGCAATCCATACGATACAGGCTGGATTTTAAAACTTGAAGAAGTAGAAGAAGCGGATGTAAAGGCTCTTTTATCAAGTGACGATTACGAAAAAGTATTAGATTAATTTTTAGGAGGCCGGCTTGGGATAACCGAAGCTGGTCTTTTTTGATAGGAGGCGTTTTTCCTGGAAATTTGGGAAAAAGAACGTTTGCGGACGGCGCAAAAAAACGGTGAGGACTTCGTTGTTTTCTTTTTTACTCCAATGTGTGGTAGCTGTCAAATAGCAAGCCGCCTTGTGGATGTGGTTTTAGAATCGGACGAGGTTCATACAGAAGTTGTGAAAGTAGATTTAAATTATGTGCCTGATATTGCGCAAAATCTTGAAATTACATCAGTCCCGGCGCTAGTTAAATTTAGGAACGGTCAACCGGCCGATTTAAGCTACCAATTACATGATGCAACGGCCATTTTTGAATTCCTGTATAGTGAGTAATACAGGGATTTTTTCTGTGTTAAATTTTGCCCTGGAGCAAAAAAGTTTCGCTCCCGATATAGAACTGTATTTAGCTAAAAACGTTGCTATAGACACAATTTGGCTGCTTGTGGTAAGATAATTCGAGTTGTTAAATTAGTGTTTTATAAAGAGAAATTTTTAGTGAAACATAAAATATCGGAGGCTTTTTTATGAACCATTCTAATCTTACTATTTTATCTGTGTGTAGTAATTTTGTTATTGTTGTACTTAAATTGATTGTCGGCTTTTTTACAGGTTCTGTGGCAGTGATATCGGAAGGGATTCACTCGTCCATGGACTTATTTGCGTCAATCATCACTTTCTTCTCGATTCGGATTTCTAATCAACCGGCCGATGAAGACCATCCATATGGACATGGAAAAGCAGAGAATATTGCGGGAACCATTGAAACTTTACTTATTTTTGTAGCGGGGATTTGGATCATTGTGGAATCAGTTAATAAACTTGTAAATCCTCACGAAATTCGTTTTCCAGCGCTTGGTATTATGGTAATGCTTTTTGGCGCTATCGTGAATATTATCGTGTCTCGTATCATCAAAAAAGCGGCTGATGAAGCTAATTCAGTAGCGATGAAATCCAATGCATTACATTTATATACAGACGTGTTCACATCGCTTGGGATTGCGCTTAGTTTGTTCCTTGTATACATAACCGGCTGGCTTTGGTTAGATCCTGTCATCGCGATTTTAACGGCGTTTTATATCATGTATGAGGCTTATAAATTGTTAAAAGAGTCTTTCCCTCCATTAATGGACAAACGCTTGTCTGCGGATGAAGAAGAGGCTATCAAGCAAATTATTTTGGCTCATAAAGCAAGATTTATTGAATTTCATGATTTTCGCTCGAGACGGGCAGGAGCAGAAGAGTATATTGATTTTCATTTAGTTGTATCTTCATCGATGACGATTGAAAGTGCTCATTCGCTATGTGACGAAATTGAGGCAGAGATTATGAATTTTTATGCTAAAGCGGAAGTCCTTATCCACTTAGAGCCGGAAGAAGAACGGGTTCTTACCAGAATTTAATCCGAGCTCTTTCTATTCGATTTGTTGCTAAAGTGTTACAATAGGTAGAAATAAGACTGGAAAGGACAATGAGTATGACAACTTCTATTTTAATTGCTGATGATGACAAAGAAATTGTTGATTTAGTAAAATTATATTTACAAAATGAAGGATATACGATTTATCAAGCTTATGATGGTGCGGAAGTATGGCGTTTAGTTCAAGAAAAACAGCCAACTTTAGTGATATTAGATATTATGATGCCTGAAATGAACGGCTTAGAAGTATGCCGATTAATGAGAGATAATGGGATTTTGACTCCCATCCTAATGCTTAGTGCCAAGGCTGAAGACAACGACAAAATCATGGGTCTTTTAACAGGTGCGGACGATTATATGGTCAAGCCATTCAATCCATTAGAGCTTTCTGTACGCGTGAAAGCTATTCTAAGAAGAATGCAGCAAATGAGTCAAGCAGAGCCTGTTAGTCAAGATAAAGTCATCATTGGGCCGATAGTAGTTGACCGTGGCCTTCACGTTGTAACTGTTAGTGGCAAAGAACTTCATTTGACGACTTCTGAGTTTGATATTCTATTTTTACTAGCGAGTGAGCCAGGGCGCGTTTTTAGTTCAGAATATATTTTTGAGAAGATTTGGCAAGAAAAGGCCCTTGGAGCGAGTAAGACAGTAATGGTCCATATTAGTAATTTGCGTGATAAGTTACGCGAGGCTATGGGTGGAGAAAATGTGATTAAGACTATTTGGGGAGTAGGGTACAAAATTGAAATCTAAACTGGAACTGTTGTTTACGAAAATTAGCCATGTGATGAATGTTTGGCAGGCGACTTTTTTTGCAGCTGTTTCTTGGATTTTGGCGTTGATTACCATCCAAACTATTTATTTATGGAGCATTTCCATTCGGGATGATTCTTTGTTTTTACGGGAAGTGTCACAAGCTATTGTTCAATTATTTGGAACGAATAAATATACGCGAATCATGCAATCTTTTTGGATGATGTCGCTAAAATTTCTGATTATCTTTTTAATAGCTTGTCTATTCTTTGCTTTTTTCTATCGTTTGATGCGTCAAAGAATTTTGAAAAAACAACTGCGTACGATTAATTTTGCGCTTAACGACGGGAAGCCAGTTGACACAGAAAGTTTTGTGCCGGAAATTCAAGAACTGGAACGTAACATCGAAAATATGCGGGAACGGCAGAAAAAATTAATGCAGCAGGAAGAACAGGCCCAGCAAGCCAGAAATGATTTGATTACGAATGTTTCGCATGATTTGCGAACACCACTTACATCCATTTTAGGCTATTTAAGTTATATACATGAAGACCGTTATCGCGATGAAATTGAGCTGCGTTATTACACCGAGCTTGTGTACGGGAAAGCGCGTCACTTGCACAAACTTATTGATGATTTGTTTTCTTATACAAGGCTCGATAGCGTGGATTACCAACTAAAGAAAGATGAGTTAGACATTATTGAGTTGCTACGGCAATTAGTGGCGGAGTACGACGGGCGAGCTGCAGAACGAAATATGCAGATTGTCGAACATTTTGATGCTAACAAACTAATTATTGGCGGTGATGGCAACCAAATCATGCGCTTATTTGAGAATTTATTTTCGAATGCCCTTAGATACGGAGAAGGCAACAAACAAATTGATGTTAGTGCTAAGAAAGAAGATAATATGGCTGTTGTGCGCGTAACGAATTATGGTGAAGAAATTCCTAATGTCGATTTACCTTACTTGTTCGAGCGCTTTTACAAAGTAGATAAAAATCGGACGACGACTGGAACCGGATTAGGCCTTGCGATTGCTAAATCTATTGTTGAAAAACATGGCGGAATTGTTACTGCCGAAAGCAAAAAACGCCAAACCAGTTTTATCGTTAAACTGCCACTAATTTAATCTTTAACAATTCTTAAAAGTTTCTTTCCGCGTGATTTATGTTCTTTCTGTAGAATATAAATCACGGAGGAGAGGAAAATGAAAAAACATATTGTTTTAATTGTTGTTGCTTGTATTACGGTTATTGCGGTATTTATGTACATAGTTCAAATTAATAATAGCGAACTCAAATATCAAAATAGGGCCCAAATTAAAATAGCCTCTCAAATGGCTAGTCAGAATGAACAGACAGATAATAGTATTATTAGTGAAATAACTTACAAATAAATTAACATAAGTGAGAAAGTTATTGACAAAGTCTACTAGACAAGGTAATATGAAAAAACAAGAAACGTCACTATAGTCACAAATGAAGTGATTTAATAATATGTAGAAATCTTATCCAGAGTGGTGGAGGGAAATGCCCTGTGAAACCCAGCAACCTAAACAATAATTCATTATGTGTTTAAGGTGCTAAGTCATGCAGAACAACTAATTGTTCTGAAAGATGAGAAGGAAGTTAGTCCATTTGAAAAAATGCTGCCTTTCTGCTCATCAGCAGAAAGGTTTTTTTGTATATCAGAATGTAGAAAAGGTGATAGAGATGATTACGTTACAAAACGTTGTAAAAGAATACACGTCCAGAAACAATAAAGTTCTCGCAGTCGACCATGTCGATTTAGAAATTGAACAAGGCGAGATTTTTGGAGTAGTTGGATATTCTGGAGCTGGTAAAAGTACGCTAATCCGGATGTTTAACGGACTGGAACTACCGAGTGCCGGGACGGTGGAAGTAGACAATTTACTTATTAGCCAGATTCGCGGTAGTAAGCTTAGAAAAGCTCGTCAGCAAATTGGAATGATTTTTCAACATTTTAATTTATTATGGTCACGTACAGTGGCAGAAAATATCGCGTTTCCACTAGAAATTGCAGGTGTACGAGGTGAAAAAAGACGTTTTCGAGTAAATGAACTCATCCGCCTTGTTGGCTTGGAAGGAAAAGAAAATGCCTATCCATCTGAGCTAAGCGGCGGTCAAAAGCAGCGTGTCGGTATCGCAAGAGCGCTGGCGAACAACCCAAAAGTATTGCTTTGTGATGAAGCAACTTCCGCACTAGATCCACAAACTACCGATGAAGTTTTAGAACTCCTCCTAGATATTAACAAACGCCTCCATTTAACTATCATCGTTATCACCCATGAAATGCACGTTATCCGGAAAATATGTAATCGCGTCGCAGTAATGGAAAACGGAAAAGTTGTTGAACTCGGTGATGTTTTAGATGTTTTCCGTCATCCACAAGAAAAAGTAACACAGCGCTTCGTCCGCCAAGTAACCGATTCAGACGAAACAGAAGAATTAATCCATCTATTACTCGATAATTATGCAGAAGGAAAAATTGTTAAATTACTCTTTATGAGCGAAAATGCAACTCAACCAGTCATTTCTCAAGTAGCAAAAGAAAATGATGTTATGCTAAATGTTCTCCACGGGAACTTAACGCAAACGCAAAATGGCGCATACGGAACGCTTTATGTACAAGTTTTAGGTACAGAAGATGCGATAAATGCGAGTCTAACACAGCTACGTCAACTTAAAGTAGAAACGGAAGTGTTAGAACGATGACGAAATTACAAGAATTATTTCCAAATGTTGATTTTCAAATGATGTGGGTCGCAACACAAGAAACATTATACATGACGCTTGTTTCATTATTTGCGGTTTTTTTACTCGGGATTGTGTTAGGATTATTACTATTTTTAACTAACAATAAAAAACATGCCGGAGCGCGCATTCTTTACTGGATTACAGCCATTTTAGTCAATGTGTTCCGCTCGATTCCTTTTATTATTTTAATTGTATTACTATTACCGATGACAAAATCGCTTGTCGGAACTGTAATTGGGCCGAAAGCGGCACTTCCAGCTTTGATTATCTCTGCTGCTCCGTTTTATGGTCGGATGGTAGAAATTGCCTTTCGTGAAGTGGACAAAGGAGTTATCGAAGCAGCCAAATCTATGGGCGCGAACATGTTTACCATTATTGGTAAAGTGCTCATCCCAGAAGCCTTACCAGCGATTATTTCCGGTATCACAGTGACAGCAATTTCGCTCGTTGGTTTTACCGCGATGGCTGGTGTCATTGGCGCAGGCGGTCTTGGGAATACTGCCTATCTTGAAGGGTTCCAACGTGGACAACCTGATGTAACAGTACTTGCGACAATTATTATCTTAATTATCGTCTTTATTTTCCAGTTTATCGGCGACTTCTTAACAAAACGAACCGACAAACGCTAACCAATGTATATGAAGAAATTTATATAAAAAAACGCGGAATCCCCGCAAAAAAGGAGAGAATTTCATGAAAAAGGTTCTTGGTTTCATTTTCACATTAAGTTTAGTTTTAGTACTTACAGCTTGCGGTGGCTCCTCAGATAAAGCTTCATCTAGTAAAGACGATAACCAATTGGTAGTGGGTGCGTCCAATACACCACATGCCCAAATCTTAGAACAAGCAAAACCAATTTTAAAAGATAAAGGGATTGACTTGAAAATTGTTAAATATACAGATTACGTTATGCCTAACAAAGCGCTAGAAGAAGGCGATTTAGATGCTAACTACTTCCAACATAAACCATATCTTGAACTAGAAGAAAAAGAAAAAGGCTACAAATTTGCTGATGTTGGCGCGATTCACATCGAACCAATGGGTATCTACTCTAAAAAAGTTAAAGACATTAAAGATCTAAAAGACGGCGCGCAAGTTTTACTTTCTAACTCAAAATCTGATTGGCCGCGTGTTATTGGTATTTTTGTGGATAACGGACTATTAACGCTGAAAGATGGCGTGAAACCACAGGATGCAACTTTTGATGATATTAAAGACAATCCGAAAAACTTGAAATTCAAATACGATTTTGATCCAGCTTACTTGATGACTGCCTACAATAACGAAGAAGGCGACGTTGTAGCGATTAACTCTAACTTTGTTGTAGATCAAGGCTTAAACCCTTCTAAAGACGCTATTGCAATCGAAAGTAAAGACTCTCCTTATGCGAATATCGTTGTAACAACAGAAAAGAAAAAAGATGATAAAAACATTAAAGAGCTAGTAAAAGTACTTCATTCAAAAGAAATTCAAGATTACATTACGAAAGAATGGGACGGCGCTGTTGTTCCAGTGGATAAATAAAATGAAAAAATCCTTTTACCGTTTCGGTAAAAGGATTTTTTTTATTGAGCGCTACTTAAATATAATTTCAGTCCATCGGAAATGGCTTTATCCAATTCTTTTTTGGATACAATTTCTTTTCCTTCTGGCATTGGAGGAACTTTTTCGTAGTCTAGCATATCAATCGTTGTTGTGAAGTCCATTAAGTCTTTTGTTTTGGTATCTTCAAAATTAGTAGTGATAATCGCTTTACTAAATCCTTTTTTGCTGTCAGGAGTTAATGTTAATTTGAAATCTAATGTTTGTGCTTTGTTTTCTGTTAGAGCTTTTAAGGATGATTGGATACTTTTTTGAGCATTGTTCCATTTTTTCTTTGCTGCTTTTTGAGTGCTACCGTCAATTTCTCCAATAAGTGCTACAACACTTCCGTTATCATCAAGTTTGGTGATAACGGAATTAACTAAATCGCTAATCTCGTTTTTAGATAATTTTAGGACGATGTCACCATTATCTTTTGAAGTGAAGTGTTGGTCATCTAGGTCGTTTAGATAACTATAAATCGCAATGCCGGCAGTTTCTTCCATTTTTTTCAATACTTTTGCTTGGCGGTCTACAGTTTCTGTATCAATTGTTTGATTGGAAAAATTTTGAATTGTTTCGAATAGGTTTAAATACTTCGACTCCAAGTCTTTGTTTTGATCTAGTACCTGGTTGAAAATTCTAGCTGCTGAATCCGGTAATAAACTGGAGATGCTATCAGAAGCGTCGTAGAAATCAGATACAGGAATATAAGCTTTTCCGTCATCGCTGTTTTGAAGTGCATGTATTGTTAAATCAAGTGGTTTTTTTCCTTTCCAGTGAATAGAAGATGCGCTGTAGGAAGATGCGGAATCACTATCAACAGAAATTTTATATTGGATGTTCGATTTTTTAAGTTGATTTAAGTCGATTTCAGGACCAAGTTTTTTTATGTAACTTTCTGAGAGGTTATTTACTTGGAATGTCACATTTGTTGTATATTGTCGGTTTTCAGCTGTTTTTTGCAAGGCGGCAGTGAAGTCAGATTTAGGGGAGCTACACCCGGATAACGTGGCTAAAAGCAATACAAAGATGGTCGCAGCCATTATTGCTTTCTTCATATTTTAAATTCTCCTTCAATAAGTAATCGTTTATTACAAAAAAGTTATTATGTTGCAATTTTGTTACGTTACAACAATACCATATATAAATAAGATATACAATCCCTTTTTTAGGATGAAAAATCCCTTTCATTTATTGGTATGACACGTTGTATTTTTTTAGGGACGGATTCTCAAATAAAATAGAAACAGTGATAATGCTAGAAAACTGGTAAAAAACCTTTATTAATAGTAGAATGAAGGGGAGAATGCGAAGAATACTGGTTTTTATAGTTGTAATCAGATTAGAATTATACTAAACTAGGATTATGCAAATTTTACACTAGGGAGGACTTTTTTATGGCAACTTTAAAGATTCAAGATTTACATGTTGAAATAGAAGGAAAAGAAATTTTGAAGGGTGTTAACCTGGAAATTTCAACTGGCGAAATCCACGCTATCATGGGACCGAACGGAACAGGTAAATCTACGTTGTCCTCAGCTATTATGGGGCATCCAAAATATGAAGTAACACAAGGAACAATCACGCTTGACGGGGAAGATGTACTCGAAATGGAAGTAGACGAACGCGCTCGTGCTGGTCTTTTCTTAGCGATGCAATATCCAAGTGAGATTAGTGGTGTTACAAACGCTGAATTCATTCGTGCAGCAATCAATAGCCGCCGCGAAGAAGGCGACGAAATTCCAGTAATGCAATTCATCCGCAAACTAGATGCCAAAATGGATATTTTAGATATGGACGAAGAAATGGCGGAACGTTATTTAAATGAAGGATTTTCAGGCGGAGAGAAAAAACGTAATGAAATCTTGCAATTATTAATGATCGAGCCAAAATTAGCGATTTTAGATGAAATTGACTCTGGTCTTGATATCGATGCGCTTAAAGTTGTCTCTAAAGGTGTAAATGAAATGCGCGGCGAAGGATTCGGTTGCTTAATCATTACCCATTACCAACGTTTACTGAACTACATCACACCAGATTTTGTTCACGTAATGATGCAAGGTAAAGTAGTAAAAGAAGGCGGACCTGAACTTGCGAAACGTTTAGAAGCAGAAGGTTATGACTGGATTAAACAAGAGCTTGGTATCGAACTTGAGGAAGAAGAAGCAGTAGACCAACAATAAGGAAGTGAGGTTAAAATCATGGCAGAAAATATGACGATTAAAGATGATTTTATCCACGCTTTTTCAAGTAATGCGAATGAACCGGATTGGTTTTTAGATATCCGTCGCAATGCTTTTAAAGCCTACGGGGAACTGGACTTGCCTTTTGTGGATAAAACAAAAATTACTCGCTGGAATTTCACAAAGTTTGAGACGTTTATACCTTTTAAAGAAGGCGTAACGAATGAAACTCTACCGGAAAAAGTAGCGAATTTAGTTGATTTAGATAATAAAGAAGCCAATTTTTACGTTCAAATGGATGAAAGACCTGCGAGACTTCAGTTGCAACAAGAACTAGTTGACCAAGGCGTTATTTTCACAGATATTATTTCGGCTGTGAAAAACCATCCTGAACTTGTGAAGAAATATTTCATGAAAGATGCAGTTCAAGTGAATGAACACAAACTGACTGCTTTTCATGCGGCGCTTGTGAACGGTGGGATTTTCCTTTATGTTCCTAAAAATGTCGAAGTGAAAGCACCAATTCAAGCTGTTTTCGTACAAGATAAAGCGGAATCTCCACTTGTTAATCACGTGTTGCTTGTGGCGGATGATAATAGCGCAGTCACTTATGTGGAAAACTACGTAACGGTAGATAACGCACCTAAAGGGATTGTTAGCATTGTGGAAGAAGTAATCGCTGAGAAAAATGCGCGCATTACTTTTGGCGGTGTAGACAATCTTGCAAGTGATGTTACGACATATGTGAACCGTCGTGGACACATTGGAACAGATAGCCAAATTGAATGGGCGCTTGGCCTGATGAATGATGGCGATACTATCAACGAGAACGTAACAAACCTAATGGGAGACGGCTCTTCTGCTGATGTGAAAACGGTGACTGTTGGACGCGGTAAGCAAACGCAAAACGTGACAACGCGCGTGACGCATTACGGTAAAGCTTCTAATGGTACGATTTTATCCCATGGTGTTATGAAAGAAAGAGCGACAACTATTTTTAACGGAATTGGTCACATTAAACATGGCGCTTCTAAGTCAGATGCACAACAAGAATCACGTGTACTGATGCTTAGTCCTGAAGCACGCGGTGATGCGAACCCAATTTTATTAATTGATGAAAATGACGTAGTAGCAGGGCATGCGGCTTCTGTTGGACGCGTTGATCCACTACAATTATTCTATTTGATGAGTCGCGGGATTTCTCAAAAAGAAGCAGAAAGATTAGTTATTCATGGCTTCTTAGACCCTGTTGTTCGTCAGTTACCAATCGAAAGTGTGAAAACGATGCTTCGTGAAGTAATCGAAGGGAAAGTGCGCTAAATGATTGATATCCAAAAAATTCGGGCGGATTTTCCAATTTTAGCTCAAGAAATAAATGAAAAACCGCTAGCTTATTTAGATAATGCTGCCACTTCACAAAAGCCGAAACAAGTTATTGAAGCTTTAACACATTACTATGAGTTTGATAATGCGAACGTTCACCGCGGTGTGCATACACTTGCAGCAAGAGCGACGGATGCTTATGAATCAGCTCGAGGTAAAGTAGCCAAGTTTATTCATGCGCGTGAAGTAGCAGAAATTATTTTCACAAGAGGTACTACTTCAACGATTAATTTAGTTGTAGATAGTTACGCGGAAGCAAATATTGAAGCTGGCGATGAGATTGTTATTTCTTATCTAGAGCATCATTCCAATTTGATTCCGTGGCAACAACTAGCTAAACGCAAGGGCGCGGTTTTGAAATATATCGAACTAGAAGAAGATGGCACGATTTCTGTGGAACAAGCGAAAAAAACGATTGGTGAAAAAACGAAAATCGTTGCATTAGCTCATGTTTCTAATGTACTCGGGACTATCACGCCAATGAAAGAAATCGCAGCAATTGCTCATCAATTTGGAGCAGTCATTCTCGTTGACGGTGCGCAAGCTGTGCCTCACATGGAAGTTGATGTAGTTGATTTAGATGCTGACTTTTATGCTTTTTCAGGGCACAAAATGATGGCTCCTACTGGCATTGGCGCCTTGTATGGCAAACGTGAATTGCTTGATGCGATGGAACCTACCGAATTTGGCGGAGAAATGATTGATTTTGTTGAATTATACGATTCGACTTGGAAAGAACTGCCGTGGAAATTTGAAGCCGGAACACCGATTATTGGCGGAGCGATTGCGCTAGGTGCGGCGATTGATTACTTGGCAGAAGTCGGACTCGCAAATATTCACGCACATGAACAAGCATTAGCCAGCTACGCGATAGAAGAAATGAGCAAAATCGAAGGCATTACCATTTATGGACCAAAAGACGCGAGTAAACGATGTGGCTTAGTGACTTTCAATTTAGAAGGCGCACATCCACACGATATTGCGACTATTTTGGACGAAGACGGAATTGCGATTCGAGCTGGTCATCACTGTGCGCAACCGTTGATGAAGTGGCTTGACGTTTCTTCCACAGCTCGCGCAAGCTTTTATATTTATAATACAAAAGAAGAAATTGATGCGCTTATAGATGGCCTCAAGTTAACAAAGGAGTATTTTGGATTATGACAAGCCGGAAATTAGATCAGCTTTATAGACAAGTCATTATGGATCACTATAAAAATCCGCGCAATAATGGAGAGCTCCCAGATAGCGATGTAACAATCGACCTCAACAACCCAACATGCGGTGATCAAATTCATCTTCATTTAAAAATGGATGGTGATAAAATCGTTGCGGCAAAATTCACTGGTAGCGGTTGTTCGATTTCGATGGCCTCTGCTTCAATGATGACGCAAAGCATTATTGGGAAAACCGAGAAAGAGGCACTAAAAATGTCACGTGAATTTTCAGAAATGGTGCAAGGTCATGACCATGAAACGATTGATGAATACGGCGACGTTGAGGCACTTGCCGGAGTTGCGAAATTCCCAGCAAGAATCAAATGTGCAACCCTTTCTTGGAAAGCAATGGAGAGAGCGATTTTTGAAAAAGAAGGAACAAAATAAGTAGCGAAAAGGAGGATACGACATGACTGAAATTCCAGAAATTGGCGAATACCAATATGGATTCCATGACAAAGATACCTCTGTGTTCCGTACAGAACGCGGATTAACAGAAAAAGTAGTAAGAGAAATTTCGAATATTAAAGAAGAACCAGAATGGATGCTTGAATTCCGTTTGAAGTCTTTGGAGCAATTTTATAAAATGCCAATGCCGACTTGGGGTGGCGACTTGTCAGAACTGAAGTTTGAAGACATCACTTACTACGTGAAACCGTCTGAACAAACAGTGCGCTCTTGGGATGAAGTTCCTGAAGAAATTAAACGTACTTTTGATAAATTAGGTATTCCTGAAGCCGAACAAAAATATTTGGCTGGGGCATCTGCGCAGTATGAATCCGAAGTAGTTTATCACAATATGAAGCAAGACCTAGAAGATTTAGGGATTGTCTTCAAAGATACAGATTCCGCGTTAAAAGAAAACGAAGATATTTTCAAAGAATATTTCGCAAAAGTAATTCCACCAAGCGACAACAAATTCGCTGCGCTAAACTCGGCTGTTTGGTCAGGTGGTTCATTCATCTACGTACCACCAGGTATCAAAGTAGATACGCCACTTCAAGCCTATTTCCGCATTAACTCGGAAAACATGGGTCAATTTGAGCGGACACTAATTATTGTGGACGAAAATGCCAGCGTAAACTACGTGGAAGGCTGTACTGCTCCCGTTTATACTACGAATTCCCTTCACTCTGCTGTCGTGGAAATCATTGTAAAACCAGGCGCTTACTGTCGTTACACAACCATCCAAAACTGGGCAAATAACGTTTACAATCTAGTAACGAAACGTACTTTCTGTGAAGAAAATGCGACAATGGAATGGATTGATGGCAACATTGGTTCGAAATTAACAATGAAATACCCAGCTGTACATTTACGAGGCGAAGGAGCACGTGGAACGACCCTTTCTATCGCGATTGCTGGTAAAGGCCAACGTCAAGACGCTGGAGCAAAAATGATGCACTATGCGCCGAATACGTCCTCTACGATTGTGTCGAAGTCGATCTCGAAACAAGGCGGAAACGTAACGTATCGCGGAATTGTTCATTTTGGTCGTAATGCAGACGGCGCACGTTCGAATATCGAATGTGATACGCTGATTATGGATAACCTGTCCACATCGGACACAATCCCGTACAACGAAATCCTAAACAGCAACATCTCATTAGAACACGAAGCCAAAGTTTCCAAAGTATCTGAGGAACAACTTTTCTATCTAATGAGCCGTGGTTTAAGCGAAGAAGAAGCAACAGAAATGATTGTTATGGGCTTCATTGAACCATTTACGAAAGAATTACCAATGGAATATGCCGTTGAGATGAACCGTTTGATTAAGTTTGAAATGGAAGGCTCGATTGGTTAAATGTTAAAAAAGTCTCTAAGTACTGATAAAAAAGTACTTAGAGACTTTTTTGTTTGCTGAAAACAAATTGGATACCATGTCAAAAATTGACTTAATTCATAGTTTTTTTATAGTTTATTTTACTTTTTTAGGGCAACCGTGATATCTTTATTACAGAGATTTTGAAGTGTCAGAGTGAACCTAAGGAGGCTTGTTGTCAAGGCAAATCGGCTTTATTAAGATTTATGAGATGAGTTATTTGAAATAAATAAAAATAGTATATAGATAGAGTCTTATAAGATGGGAGATAATTATGGTTCAATATTATACAGATAAAGAATTTACAGACTTGACACATACACTTGCAAAGGCAGTAAAGGATTTTAATCTAGTTGTTTTCGTAGGAGCAGGAACTTCTTTATCACAAGGATATCCAAATTGGAATGGTTATATTGAGAAGCTAATTCATTTCTGGCAGTTCAATATTCAACATGTTGCTGGCGGGAAAGTTACAGTGACAAATGAGTTGCTTTCGCAATTTGATGAAATCTTGAATTCAAATACTACACCAAAAAGAAAAATTGATTTATTGCACACTTTGTTACAGGATATTTTGGAAGAAGACTTTAAAGAGGTAAAGCTTAATTTTGAAGAGTATTTTTTCAAAGATGTTGTACCAGATTACATAGAAAATAGTGTGTTAGTTGAAATGATAAAATTAGATCCAATCTTTATCACTTCGAATTATGATTTTGAAATTGAAAGACATTTGAAGGTTTCAAAACAAAAAGGAGCATTCAAACCAATAAATAATATTCGTGAGTTTGTAGAATCAAATAATAAGTTACGTTCAGGCGATGTTTTACATTTACATGGAACCACTCAGGGAAATTGGGATTTTTTTGTCAATTCATCAGTTGATTATTCTCGACAGTATTTAAAAGAGTCAAGCGACTTCAATAGTTTAAGTAAATGGTTTCAAGAAAGAAATCCAGTTGTTCTATTTATTGGAAGTAGTATGGAAGAAGAGGAAATTTTATCTCTACTTCCAGCCACTACTAAAAATTTCGCACTGATGAAAGCAAATTCAAATGAGACACGTAGTTTTAGAAAAATCTACAATAAGACATATCAAAATAACAATAATACAACTATTTTTTGGTACGGAGATAGCTATGATGATTTACCTGGAAAAGTATCTGAAATTGTAAAGGCTATCGAAAATGAATTAGAAATTCCACAAAGCATTGATGATTGGAATATACTCCATTCAGTATCTACTAAGGATAAAATATATAAGGAAATTCTTGAAAAGCATATAGAAGATAAGAGATTTTTATTTGATATTTTTAAAGCAGAAGATCCTAATTTAGAAAAAAAGATTTTAAAGAATACATTTAGCAGTCATATTTTATTAGATAAAATTAGTGATATTAGTAGTTTTTGGACAATGATTGATAAAAATTTTGAAACTTTAGATGAAGAACAAGTTCGATCGATTATTAGCATTTTCCAAAAGCAGAGCTTGAGCGTTTATTGGAAGGAAATCTTTAAAGTTTTTGAGAAATTAAAAGAATCAGAACCTATCGGACAAGATGATATAAATAAAATGAGAAGAAATCTTTCCCAAGAGCAAGAAATTATTGAAACAGCTTTCTCTAGTGATGCTGATTTAATGGGTTATTGGTTAATTGAACAACTTCAAAAGGAAACTTCAAATCGTAGTAGTATTTTTTATGATGATGAGATACTTTCAATTAATTTGAAATCTGAAATGATTCCATTAATTGTTAAACTAATGACGGATGAAACTAGATATATTTATTGGTCTTTTAAAGAAATTATCTCTGATGAGCTGATAAGAATTATATATGTATCTCTTCTGAATGACAAAATGTTGTTGGATAATAAGTCAATATTAGATAATTGTCCTGACTTATTACTAGAATCTCATCCTTTCCAAAGAATTTTAGTAAGTATTGATAATGAGGTTGGATTGAATGATTCTATTAAAAATAAGTTGATAACTAAAATTGATTTTTCCAATACTACCTTTGGAAGCGAGCTAAACCTTTTTTCAAGAAAACACAAAGATGAGATTGAAGAATTAGGGATAGAAATTTCAAGAGATTATCAAGATATGATTTTTGGAGTTGAGTCTGGTTTTGTACATCAGAAATCATTTATTGATATTAATCAGATTCTTAGTGAAGATATGGATGCTATTTTGGAAATTTTATTACCCAAACAAGATGAGCTTAGTTCAAAAAGAGAAGACTTTTTTTCTGAAAGCACATATCAAGAAACATCTAATTTTTTATTAAGCTTGTTGAATAAAAATGATGAAGTATCAAAAAAAGTAAAACAGATAATTCTTGAAAAAGGATTACTTTTGTATCCAATATATGACAAACTTTTCGTTGAGATTTTAGTAAATAATACCTATTGTACTGAATTAAGAAATGAATCTCTGAATATCTTCTTAGAGAAGTTCAGTTTGAAGAGTTTTAGTTGGGAAGAGAAGAAATTTTTCGAAGCATTAATTGATAAAGAAGAATTTGAGAACCTAGCTTTTGAAAAGCTACTAAAAGTAAATGTTAATGAGTTGAACTATGATTATGTTTTTGTAGATAAAACAAGACCAGAATTACTAGAAGTCAATGATTTTATTAACACGGAACTAGGAAGATATTTAGAGATACTAATAAAATTGAATAAAAAAGAGTACTCTAGGCGGAGTGAAATTAAAAATATTATATCTCAAGTAAATTCAAAACCATTTAAAGAATTTTCACAAGGTGCTTTATCATTAGTGAACAGTTCTGTAGACTTAGAAGAAATTACTATTAATACCTTCCAAGGCTATTCTTATGTTGTTCGTGGATTTCAAGAAAAAAGTTTGGAAAAATTTAAATCTGTAGGTCAAGAGTTATTAAAAAAAGGGCTTGTAAATGACTTGAATAAAGATAATCTATTTATTCTCTCTCTATCCATGATAAATCCGAGGGAGGAAGAAATGGAGATTAATTGGAGTGAAATTAATTTTTCAAGGATTTTTGATATCATTCTTCAAAATGAACTTGAGTTCGCTTTTGAGTCACAATGGATTGAAAATATAATTTTAAAGGATGAAGATGGACAATATGGGGTGAGTATCTTATATTCTATCAAAAGAGAGCAAGCTTTAATAGATAAGTCAAAAAAGCTTGTTAATATATTCGAAAAAGAAATTAGTAATTATAGTGGGGAAATAAAAGTTGATTTGTTACCGCATGCTATTAAAAAACAAGACAATCCACAAAAAAAGGATTTATTGATTAGATTCTTCTTTATATTACTAGATAATGCTAAACTTGCTCAGAGTTATTTTGGAAGTGGGATGTTAGCAGATTTAATGATGCACTTGAATTCTAGTTTACAGAAAAAACTTGCCAAACATCCTAAGTTATCGACTATTCTATCACCATTAGAAATTGAAAATTTGAAAAGAGAGATTGAATAAGGGACAAATCTGGCTTGTATTTTTATAAATGAAGTGATATATTGGTTCCAACAACTTAGCAAAGGACTGATAATTATGACAGAAATTAAATATTTAGAGGGAATGTATCAAGATCCATTCTTTCCACCGTTTCTAGTAGATAAAATTAAGCAATGTATTTTAGATACGGTTCAATTTTTAGAACAAGGGAATCATGATACAGAAGCGATTCAAGCTAAATTTGATGAAATGACATTAGCAATTAATGCATTGCAAGATGAGTTTTATGAAAATGAGAGTGAATTAGAAACAGGCGCAAGGGATTCGATTGCTGAAACAATCATCCCGATTTTAGCTCATTATAAGATAGATATCGATATTGAAGAATTACTTAGAGAGCGCGAGTGGTAATATATGATAAAGACTTCAACTGTTAGACAGTTGAAGTTTTTGTTTTGTTTCGAAGTAAAAGTGAGGACCAAATTAAAGGCTTCTCCCTCCTTTTTGCGTTATAATAAACATAAATCAAAAACGATAGAGAGGGTGGCAGTTGATGGTAACAATCGGGTTAACTGGGTGGAGTGATCATGATTCTTTATTACAAACAAAAAAATTAACATTGGCTGATTATGCGGCACATTTTCCTGTGGTGGAGGTTGATACGAGTTTTTATGCGATTCCTTCTCCGCGAACAACGGCAAACTGGGCGGCACAAACTCCGGATGAATTTCATTTTGTGATTAAAGCATTTTCGGCGATGACGAAACATAAGGAATGGTCGCAGTATTTTGATAGTGAAAATGCGATGTACACGGCTTATATGGATATGATTGCGCCGATAAGTGAAACGGGAAAACTACAGGCAATTTTATTTCAATTTCCGCCGTATTTTAATTGTACGAAAGAAAATGTGACTTATTTAAAATATATTGCATCAAAAATGGGCGATTTGCCAGTAGCGGTTGAATTTCGCCATAATTCTTGGTATAACGAGCAAAACACCGAGAAAACACTGGAGTTGCTGCGAGAATTAGGTTTTATTCATACAGTCGTTGATGAACCGCAAGTTGGTTCTGGGAGCGTGCCGATTGTGCTTCGTGAGACGAATAGTGATATGACATTAGTGCGGCTTCACGGCCGGAATCAGTATGGTTGGATGAAAGCTAGCAGTCCGGAATGGCGCGAAGTTCGGACACTTTACCGTTATAATGAGGAAGAAATTAACGAATGGGCAAAATATGTGGAACATTTACAAAAGTTGTCCAAAGAAGTTGTCGTGATTTTTAATAATAACAGCGGCGGGGATGCGGCTGATAATGCGAAACATTTACAAAAGGCGTTACAAGTAGAGTTTCAAGGCTTGGCTCCGATGCAAATGGATTTGTTTTCAGAATAAAAAAAGATGGCGCGTAAGCAGCGCCATCTTTTTTATGCTTTTATTCCAATTAAAAAGCTAATAACTAAAATAATTAATACAATCCCAGTTATTCCAACGTACAAATAATCTTTTTCCTTCAAAAAAGTAAATAACGATACAACAACACGAAGGACTGGCGTTAAAATTAAGCAAAAGAGACCAAACATCATAATCGCATATGGTTTAAGCGTCCCTAGCCCACTGAAAATCGCCGTAAGCGAAGTCGGATAAGTTTCCCCAGGATAGCCACTTTCACCGGTGATAAATAGCATAACAAGGCCGAAAACAATAATAATCGCACTGAGGACAACACCGATTCTTAGCAACGCGCTAACAATTAGCTCGACACGGTACATTTCTTCTTTTTTCTCTGCCATTTAGATCCACCCCAATCCTTCTAAAATCATTTGGAAGGCAACATATAAAATGACGGGAATAAAAATAATCCGAATAACTTTGCTTTTTAAACGTTGCATAATGCGTGTTCCAAGTGTTGCACCGACAAGTACGCCAATCGCAACTGGAGCTGCAATCGCAGGCTGGATGTCGCCTTGGAAAAGGTACACGGTTGCACTGGCAGCCGCAGTTACGCCCATCATTAAATTACTCGTTGCGCTACTTACTTTTAGCGGCATTTTCATAAAGACATCAAGTGCCATTACTTTAAATGCGCCACTACCGATTCCAAGTAAGCCACTAGCGATTCCGGCGCCGTACATCACACCAAAACCAGCAGGGACGTTTGCCACTTGATAATCAACTGTCTGCCGTAAAGATTTATCGTAATATGAATCATGTAAGTTTAGTTTGGTTGCGAGTGGGTCTGGTTTCACATTGGTAGGAAATTCTGTACCGACCTTTTTAATCATGTTGAAAGCAGAATAAAGAAGTAAAAGTCCGAAGATGATGTAGAGTGCCGTGGCCGAGAGCAGTCCGCTGACGAAAGCCCCAGTGATTGCACCAATTGTTGTGGCAATTTCGAGAAACATCCCGACACGAAGGTTCGTAATGCCGTCTTTGATATAAGCAATTGCGGAGCCACTACTTGTAGCGATAACGGAAATAATACTTGCACCAATCGCATATTGAATATCAATCCCGAAAATAAGTGTCAAGGCAGGCGTCACGATAATTCCGCCACCAAGCCCGAGCAAAGAGCCTACTACCCCTGCAAAAACAGAGATTAGAAGAATTTCGACTGTTTGCGTAATATCCAAAAAAATCACTTCCCTTTAAAACAATATATCCTATCATAACATAAAATGAAAAGGGAACAATTCATCCAGTCCTAGTGCGTGTAAAAAAAGCTGTTTTACGCTACAATAGTTATAAGTAGGGAGTGAGATGGATAGATGAAACATTTAACTTTATGGCATACAAATGATGTTCATAGTCACTTGGAACATTGGCCACGCATTTTTAATTTCTTAAAAGAGAAAAGAACTGCTGCAGATAAAGAAAATCAGTCGGCGCTCTTTTTTGATATTGGTGATTTTTTGGACCGGGTCCATCCGCTTACTGAAGGAACGAACGGGCTTGCGAATACGGACTTACTTAACCAACTGCCGTATGATGCGGTGACTTTTGGTAATAATGAAGGAACGACTTTGGCCCATGAAGACTTGGATAAATTATATGAACATGCGGCCTTCCCAGTAGTTTGCTGTAATTTTTATGCGAATAAAGAGTGTACAAAGCAGTCGGACTGGGTGAAATCGATTGTTTATAAAGAAGTAGAACAAGTGAAAATTGCTATTATCGGTGCAACGGCGCCGTTTCGGGAATATTACGAGGCAATGGGCTGGGGAGTAGAAGAACCAATGAGCGCGATTAAAAAGCAAATTGCTGGCTTAGACGCGAATACAGATGTAGTTATTTTACTGAGTCACCTTGGCTTGCCGACAGATGAAAGAATTGCTTTAGAATTACCAGAAATTGATATTATATTAGGTGGGCATACCCATCATTTACTTGAAAATGGAAAAATAGAAGGAAATGCATTACTGGCTGCTGCCGGAAGATGGGGCGAGCATGTAGGGAAAGTTACTATCGAGCTAGATGAAAATAATCAGATTATCTCTAAAAAAGCAGTAACTTTCGCAACCGAAAAACTTCCAATCCCACCAAATGAAACGGCAGAAATTCAAGCTTTCTTCGATAAAGGACGCGAGGAATTATCTGAAAAAGTAGTTGCGATTCCCGGAAAGTTAGCGCATAATTGGTTTGATGACTCGGAAATTGCGCACATTTTGAATGAAGCGGTTTGTGAATGGACTGGGGCAGAAACATTTGTGATGAACGCAGGCATTTTTATGACAGACTTTGAAGCAGGGATTGTGACGGAATTTGATATCCACCAAATGTTACCTCATCCGCTCAACGCGATTGCTTTAACGATGTCTGGTGAGGAGCTTGAAATACTTATTGACGGAATCTACCGAAAGAAAGCTGAACTGCAAGATATTCCGCTTCGAGGTTTTGGTTTCCGAGGCGAGTATTTTGGCACCGTTTTGATGGACAGAGCTGGTTTTGATGCGGAAAATCAAGTGGCACTTTTTGATAATAAACCGATTGATAAAACGCGGGAATACCGGATTGCGACGCATGATACGTTTGTGTTCGCACCATTTTTCCCGATAGTAAAGCAAATTAAACGAAAAGAAGTATATACACCGGAGTTACTCCGAGATATTTTAAAATGGAAACTTAAAAAAATGTACGGACAGGAGGAAGACAAGTGACGATTACGATTCAAGATTTAAACTACGAGATTATCACCAATTATCGCGACGCTTTTGACGAGGAGAAGTTAAATGAACGGTTTAGCGATATTCTTGGGCGATATGATTATATAGTAGGTGACTGGGGTTACGATCAACTCCGTCTCAAAGGCTTTTTTGAAGACGATAACCGCAAAGCCGCATACGACAACAAAATTAGCACGTTAAAAGAATATATTTACGAATACTGCAATTTCGGTTGTGCGTATTTTGTTATTAAAAAAGTAAAATAGTAAAAGAGGTAATTAGGAATTGAAGAATTATAAAGCGTATTTAATTGATTTAGATGGCACGATGTATCGCGGGGCAGAAGTTATTCCTGAGGCGATCATTTTTATCGAAAACTTAAAACGTGCGGGAATTCCGTATTTATTTGTAACAAACAATTCAACAAAAACACCTGGGCAAGTAGCAGAACATTTAACTGACATGGGGATTCAAGCTGTAAGTGAGGATGTTTTCACGACGTCACAAGCAACCGTGCAATTTATGATAGAACAAAAACGCGAAAAATCGGTTTATGTTATCGGTGAACGTGGAATAAAACAAGAACTAACAGATAATGGATTTGAAATAACTTCTAGTAATCCAGCTTTTGTTGTCGTTGGGCTTGACCGGGAAGTCAATTATGAGAAATTTTCAAAAGCAGCGCTTGCGGTTCGCGGTGGAGCGATGTTTATTTCGACGAATGGCGATGCGGCAATTCCGACAGAGCGTGGTTTGCTTCCGGGAAATGGTTCCATCACATCTGTCGTTTCCGTAGCCACAGAAACAGCGCCAGTTTTTATTGGGAAGCCTGAATCCATTATTATGGAGCAAGCACTCGCAAAACTCGGTGTCCATAAAGACGAGGCAATCATGGTGGGTGACAACTACGAAACCGATATTATGGCGGGCATCAATTATGGCATGGATACGTTAATCGTACACACTGGCTTTACATCAAAAGAAGCATTATTAACGAAAGAAATCCAACCTACATACGCTGTAACCAAACTAACTGATTGGAAATTTAACTAGAAGAGCGGAATTTTTCTGCTCTTTTTTTAATAAATAGGAGGTTAGAAAATGGTCTCAATTCAAAAGTTAACGAAAGACAATTTTCACGAAACAGCAAAATTAGAAGTGCATCCACACCAAAAAACATTTGTCGCAGAAAACTGGTATTCCATTATCGAAGCAAGTTTTGAAGAAACGTATCATTCGCTTGTAATATACGCGGATAATATGCCGGTTGGCTACGCAATGTATGGAATGGATACAGATGATGGTGAGTTTTGGTTGGTACGATTTATGACTGGGAAAGAGCATCAAGGTAAGGGCTACGGCGGAGATGCGCTAGAACAAATTATCGAGATGGTGAAAAATCTACCAGAAAAACCAGCACGTCTGCGTCTATCTTACGAACCAGATAATACGGTAGCAGAGAAATTTTATGCAAAATATGGATTTGAAAAAACGGGGGAGATCATCGACGGCGAGGCAGTGGCCGACTTGTGGTTCAAACGTTAAAATCGGGTATAGAATGGGGATAAGGAGGATGCTAAATGGACATTTTTAATGATTTCTTTGTGATATTTTTAATTGCAGCGACTGCCTTTTTCGTGGCAAGTGAATTTGCCATTGTCGCAATCCGGAAACCTACTGTCCTGCAACTAGTAGCCTCAGAGGACCCGCGAGCGAAATATGTAAAAAAAGTTACTTCGAATATGAATGATTATTTGGCTGCCTGTCAGTTAGGTAATACACTTGCCGCACTTGCTATGGGGTGGGTTGGTGAAGCAACAATGCGTGGCTGGTTGGAGCCGTTATTTTTAATGTTACCTGTACCAGAATCCGTTGAAAAGCCGATTTCGATTTTTGTTTCGTTTATTTTAATTACATTCTTAAATGTGGTACTCGGGGAACTTGCTCCGAAAACATTTACAATTCAAAGCACAGAAAAAGTAGCTCTGTTTATCGCGCGCCCGCTTGTGTATTGGTATCGCCTGACTTTTCCACTCAATTGGCTTTTAAATAACTCGGCGAATTTAATCACGCGGATGTTTGGGGTAAAACAAACAGTTGATGCGGACCAAATGACACCGACCGAACTGAAGATTATTTTTGAAGATAGCTATAGGCAAGGACTTTTGAATCCACAAGAGTTTCGTTATATGAAAAATATTTTCAAACTCGGGGACGTGCCAGCGAAAGAAGTAATGATACCGCGAATGTCAATGATTGCGATTGACCAAACGGCGACCGTAAGAGATTTACTGAAATTAACTTCTGAACATACATATCATATTTTTCCAGTTACGGAAGATGAAGATAAAGATCATATTATCGGAATGCTACGAGTCAGTGCGGTTATGGCTGGACTTGGAAAAGATGAAACGATTGTGACGCAATCTATTCAACCATTTATTACACCTGTTTTAGAAGTGTTTGAAGGCATGATTTTGGAAGAGTTACTTGTGAAAATGCAGCAAGAAAGTGAGCCGTTTGTCGTTCTCACGGATGAATACGGCGGGACTTCGGGGATTGTGACGCTAGAAGATGTCATGGAAGTAATTGTTGGTGATATGGAAGAAGCAAAAGGTCCGAAAGGGATTCGAAAAGTAGCTTTGAATCATTATATTATTGAAGGATCTGAGCCGCTTCTTGAAGTCGAGGAAGCACTGGGGGTCCCAATTGAAGGGCCGGGTGTTCATACGTTATCGGGATGGATGTTACTCGAACGTTTTGACTTAGAAGCTGGTGATGAGATTGAACATGAGGGATACCGCTTTATCGTTCGTTCAATGAATAAAAACTCGATTCGGCAAGTAGAAGTAAAATTAGGGAAAGAAAAACCAGTAAAATTGGAGGAATAAGCCTCTTGTTTTACTGGTTTTTGTTTAATTAACGATGTCGTCGTGATAACTATGCGCAAGCCGACTTGCAGCGGCCGCAGCGATAGCGCCAACAATATCATCGAGAAATGTGTGAACGGCGATACCATCGTGTTCATTTAATTTTGCAAGAATACCTGGTTTTACTTTATCGATATAACCGTAATTGGTAAATCCAATAGATCCGTACACATTGACGATGGAGAGCGCAAGTATCTCGTCGACGCCGTACAGCCCCTCATCAGCGCTAATGATATTTTGTAGTGGTTGGACGAGTTCTCCTTTTTCAGCCATCACATCAAGCTGTATGCCTGTTAAAACAGCATTTTGGACTTCTCGCTTACGAAGAACATGCTCCACATTTTGACGGCAAATATCTAATTCCAATCCAGGGTGATATTTTTGCTGTAAAAATAATACAAGTTCTGCGATATCATCAATTTCTACGCCCCGTTCGATGAGCCAACTGCGTGCTTTTGATTCTAAGGCACTTTGTTTTTCTACCATTTTTTCTTACCTCCTTCTAACTGTATGTATATTGTATGATAGACGTTTACAGGATTTCTAAACCTTTTTATACAAAAATAGCGACCGATTGTTTGGTCGCTAAAATATTTGTTTAAAAAACCTGAACAACTTCTTTAAAGCCGATAATTTTTTCTGCTAAAGTTAATTCGATACCCATTTTTAAAGTCATATCAGAACTGGGGCAAGTCTCGCATGCACCAAGTAGTTTAATTTTTACGACACCGTCTTGTGTGACTTCGATAAGTTCATAGTCCCCGCCATCACGAACTAAAAACGGACGGAACTTTTTTAAAGCTTTATCAACTTCGGCGTAGCTAATTTCTTCCATAGGATATAGTTCTCCTTTCGTGAGGCATTGTTATATTTTCTATTATAACAGGATATGGGGAAATTTAAAGAAATTAAATTGGGTTTTCTGAGGTTGGAAGTAGTGCAATATGAAGTAATTACCAAACAAAAACTCTCTTATCCAATTGATAAGAGAGTTTTAGCTATTTATTTTAGCTGTTTTTCTTAGAGATAGAGTAAATTCCTAAGAGAACGAAACATGTACCAATTAATCCAAACAATATACTATCTTGTTGATTATCACCAGTTTTCGGTAATTTTGTTTGTTTTTTGATTCTAGTTACTTTGCTTGCTGTTGGTTTGTTTTCGCTGATTTTAATAGGTGTTTTGTTTTTATCCTCTTTTTTAGGATTGTCTTCTTGTTTAGCATATACAAAGGTGACTGTTTGAGCATCAGTTGTAAATACGCCATTAGCGTTGGCTGGTGTGGCTGTTAGCTTCCAACCACTCAAGTTTTTAGCTGTTGCCGCGTAAGATGTATCTAGCTTACCGTTCATGTATCTGGAGTAGCTAATTCGTTGCCGTCCGCGTCGACGTATTTCACGGTAACAGGAGCGCCATCCGCTTTTTCATACACATAAGTGACCGTTTGGTTAGCGTTTGTGAATACGCCCGTTGCGTTGGCAGGAGTCGTTTTGACTGTCCAACCAGAAAGACTTTTAGCGGTAGTTTGATAAGGAGCATCAATTTTGCCGTTCAGTGTGTCGGAAGTAGCTAATTCGTTGCCATCCGCGTCGACATATTTCACGGTAACAGGAGCGCCGTCTGCTTTTTCATAGACATAAGTGACCGTTTGGTTAGCGTTTGTGAATACACCAGTTGCGTTGGCAGGAGTCGTTTTGACTGCCCAACCAGAAAGACTTTTAGGGTTAGTTTGATAAGGAGCATCAATTTTGCCGTTCAGTGTGTCGGAAGTAGCTAATTCGTTGCCATCCACGTCGACATATTTCACGGTAACAGGAGCGCCGTCCGCTTTTTCGTACACATAAGTGACCGTTTGGTTAGCGTTTGTGAATACGCCCGTTGCGTTGGTTGGAGTCGTTTTGACTGCCCAACCAGAAAGACTTTTAGCGGTAGTTTGATAAGTAGCATCAATTTTGCCGTTCAGTGTGTCGGAAGTAGCTAATTCGTTGCCATCCGCGTCGACATATTTCACGGTAACGGGAGCGCCGTCCGCTTTTTCATAGACATAAGTGACCGTTTGGTTAGCGTTTGTGAATACGCCCGTTGCGTTGGTTGGAGTCGTTTTGACCGTCCAACCAGTGATGCTTTTGGCTGTAGATTGATAAGGAGCATCAATTTTGCCGTTCAGTGTGTCGGAAGTAGCTAATTCGTTGCCATCCACGTCGACATATTTCACGGTAACAGGAGCGCCGTCCGCTTTTTCGTAAACGTAAGTGACTGTTGCATCACTATCGCCAAATTGTCCTGAAGGCTGGCCTTCAATTTCTTTTAATGTGTAGTTAGTAATTGTTTTTTCTATTGTTTGATAATTTTCTCCGGATTTACCAGAAATTGTTTCACTTGGAGCTAATTCATCGCCATTTTCATCTTTGTAAAATACGTTTACTGTTGAATCGGATTGTGCAGATACATTAATTGGTTGCGATACTTTAATAGAATAACTAAGTGGTACTCCTTTAGTGGAGGTAGCTGTGAATGTTGCTTTATAAGTAACAGTCTTATTTCCAACTGGTAAGTTAGTAAAAGAAACGGTTTTATTATCGGTAGATACTGTTCCGCCATCAGAAATGCTAGAAACAGGCATTTTTTCGCCATCAATATCTAAAGTAGGGTTATTTGAAATAGCTGTTCCACCTTCTTTGATATTAATAGTTGGAAGTGTGATAGTTTGGTTGTTAACTTGTAAACCTTTATAATCTCCAACGACATCCATGCCTTCAAAAAAGTCTTTTAAATTACTCAAATCAGTAATGTTATTATTATCAGCATAGGCTATAGTTAATCCTCTTAGTGTATTTAAAGAATCAATGGAAGTTAGGTTGTTATTGTTTAAATAAAGGACTTTAAGTTCTTTCATTGTAGCAATTGGAGCTATATTAGTGAACTTATTGTAACTTAGATTTAAGTTTGTAATATGATCATTTGCAGTTAATGATGATAAGTCGGTAATGTTATTCCAAGTTACATCTAAACTTTCGAGTGATTTAAGGTTTGTAAATTTTTTAAATTCTTCATTATCAATTTGGTGATATGCTGGATTTAACCAAGCATACGAGTTATAAGAAAATGATTTTAAATTATCTTTTTCAAGTAAGGGGGTGAAATCAGTAATATAATCCCCACCTAATTCTAGTTCTTCGAGTGCGGGCATTTCACCAAGGGCTTTAATATCATTTAAACCTGTAGTAACACCAACAATTTTCTTCAGATTAGGTAAATCTTTTATTTGATTTAAATTTTTAATTTCTGTTTGGTTTGAAAAATATAATTTGGTCATATTAACTGCTTTTTCGAGTCCGGTTAAATCACTAATTAAACCAGTGACAGCATAACCAGGTACTCCATTCATATAAGAGATATCAGCGACACTAATGGTTTCAAGATTTGCTTCAGTCAATTCGGTTAAGAATGGATTTCCTACGATGCTCTTAAGACCTTCGTTTAAATACGGATCTGGTATATTTACTACATCAGTTGATGCTGCCCGAACATTACTAAAAGGTAAAAATACGGTTGTCATTAAAAATAAAACTAACATTATTTTGATTGCTTTTTGCATATGTTTAATTTCCTCCTTGTTTTTTGAAATGTATTCGTAATTATTTATTCGTTAAAATTAACTATTTCAACAACAAAATTAATTGATTAAAGTAGTATTTCCAACCGAATACATTTCTAAGCAAGGTTATAATATCATGAGGAATCTTTATTAAGCATGATTTTTTTGATGGGATTTACTTAAAATAGAGTGAGGTTCAAGGTTTCGACATAATTGTTTTTAGTACTGTTTTACGATGGGAATGTGTTGATGGAGCTAGGTTTTTCTTCAATAGACAGACGTTAAAAGTATGTAGATGGATATATATAACATATAAATCGGGCAATGATTTTATATTATTCTGAAAGTATTGAAAAGTATTTGTTTGGAGGATATATTTTTCGGGAAGAATTACATGCTCGCATGCATATTTGGCCCGTAACTCGCTTTGCTTCGAACGGGCCAAACAAAAACACGTTCCTAAGGCTCAGAAAGGAACGTGCTCTTTCAACTGGTAAGGTTGAAAGACAATTGGGTTGCGCGCCCAATTGTTAAAGGGAGTGTTACTTATATGTTGACCGTGAAATCACGGGTACAACCTAGAGATAATTTATCATATTAATACACTACTGCTTTAAAGATTAGCAATGTATTGGAAATATTATAATATATCTGTAAATTCGTGTCAATTCATATCTTTATAAAAATTCATAAAATTTAATAGTTATGCTTCGTGAAACAGCTTAGTCGCTTTTTTTGGTGGGTTTTTGTACAATAATAGTGAGGTGAAGCGTGATGGTAAATGAAGCGAAATTATATGTTTATGGTTCAACGACTATTTGTGCGAGTTGTGTCGGAGCGCCATCCTCGAAGGAAACAGAGGAATGGCTTCGAGCTGCAATTGGTCGGAAGTTTTCAGGGCAGCCGTTTGTGGTGGAGTATGTGGATATTTTTAATCCGCCGAATGAGAAGGCTTTAGCGGATATGGCGAATAAAATTGTCGAGGAAGATTATATGTACCCAGTCATTGTGGTTGATGGTGAAATTATCGCGGAAGGCAATCCTCGGTTGAAAGATATTTATCAAGTAATGACCGACCGTGGTTACTTGGCAACGATGTAACAGTCTAGGAGGCAAGTGGAAATGAATCCGATTGTGGAATTTTGCGTGAATAATTTGGCGAGCGGGGCAGATGCAGCTTTTGCGAAATTAGATGCGGATGATAGTTTAGACGTGATTGAATATGATTGTCTGACATATTGTGATTTATGCGCGACGAGTTTGTTTGCTTTAGTGGACGGGGAAGTGGTCCGCGGAGAAACAGCAGAAGAATTGGTTGCGAATATATATACATTTTTGGAAGAGAATCCGTTTTAATATAGAAAAAAGCGATGAGCGCGTAATTTGGCTCATCGCTTTTTATTAATCAAAAAAATGTTTAATGGGTGTGTCGCCACTTTCGATGGTATAGGTTTTATAGAAACTAGATTTTTCGGATAAAGCTTCACTAATAAAATCTGCAACATCAGCGCGCGGGATAGTCGTTGTAGGTTTTTCGGAAACTTCAGCGATTTTGCCAGTAGCTGGATCATCTGAAAGGCCAACTGGGCGGACGATGGTGTAGTCGAGACCGCTTCTTTTTAGTTCTTCATCGGCTGCTTGTTTGGCTTTTAAATAATGGATGAGGGATTCGGGACCGTTTTCTGGATTGTCGGCGCCATAAGAGCTAACAATGATGAACCGACGTACACCTTTTTCTTTAGCAGTTTCGATGGCTTTGATGGCGCCGTTTTGGTCAATGTTGATAGTTTCGGAAGCGGGCGTATGACCACCGGATCCTGCTGTGAAAATAACAGCTTCAATTTCATCATAGGCATAGTGGAAATCTTTTTTTAAATCGGCGATAATCGGCTTAGCGCCAAGTTTTTCAAGTTCGCTTACTTGTTCGGCTTTTCGAACCATTGCTCGAACGAAAAAGCCTTTTTCCATGGCGAGTTTTTCTACTAAAAGACGGCCGATTTTGCCATTTGCGCCAATTACGAGTACATTCATTGCTAATCTCCTCCTAAAAAATATCTACAAAGAACTTTTCCCGGTGAGTAAAAAATAAAACCACAAGTCGCCTCGTGGTTTCGGTTGTTATTCGAACAAAGATGTGGAGTGCATTGGTTGCACGCGTGTTTTTGGATCAATGAAATTCATCGCGTTATTAACGGCTGTTGGAGCTTCACCGAATCCGGTCGCGATTAGTTTTACTTTACCGTCATACGTGCAAATATCACCTGCACAATAAATTCCTGGGATACTCGTTTCCATTTTTGAATTAACGACAATCGAATTGCGTTCTAGCTCTAGGCCCCAATTTTTAATTGGACCAAGCGAAGAAACGAAACCATAGTTAATGATGAAATCGTCAATCTCCAGTGTTTCCCTTGTATCACCTTTGACTTCTTGCAAAGTAATATGCGTTAATTTATCGCCGTTACCGAGTACTTCAGTTGGGATAAATGGTGTTTTGATGGCAATGGAAGATTTTTCTAAATTGTTCACGCTATGTTCGTGCGCACGAAAAGCATTGCGACGATGAACGATCGCGACAGAACTGGCTACTTTTTCAAGCATGAGTGCCCAGTCCACTGCGGAATCCCCACCGCCACAAACGGCAACGCGACGACCTGAAAAGCGACTTAAATCATTGATGAAATAATGAATGTTTTTCCCTTCGTATTGCTCTGCTTCTGGAAGATCCAAACGTCTTGGTTCAAATGCGCCATTTCCAGCGGTAATAATAACAGCTTTACTGTAATGTGTATCTTTCTTCGTGATGATTTCAAATGTGCCATCAACTTGTTTTTCTACGCTTTGAACCGCTTCCTCTAGCGCAATAGTTGGATCAAATGGTTTCATTTGTTGAATCAAATTATTAACAAGTTCCTGTGCGCGTACAGCAGGATAGCCCGGAATATCATAAATATATTTCTCGGGATAAAGCGTGGAAAGTTGTCCACCTAATTGCGGTAAACTTTCTATTATTTTCACACTCGCATTGCGCATTCCGGCATAAAACGCAGCAAATAGCCCAACCGGTCCACCACCAATGATCGTGATATCATAAATTTTTGTTTTTTCATCCAAAATACATCACCCCCTAGTTCGTAATTTCCCTATGAAATCGCTAAAGTTGCAATAAGCATATTTTAGCATATATTGTTGAAAAAGAATGTTTACGGGATTGTCTCCATTAAAATATGGAAAAAATGAACTAGACCAATTATGTATCAAATAAAAGATTTTTGCGAAAACCAAGTCATCTCAAAGCTTTATTGTGAAAAAAATCGTATACCACTCGAACCATGCTACAAAGAAGCTTAAACCCTTGAGTTCGCTTTCTTGAAAATGAATGTGAAAAAGTCTATGATATAGTTTGTAAGCTGTGAAATAGGGAATATATTGGTACTTACCATTTTCACTTTATTCATTGTTTGCAGTAGATTTTTAGCGCAATCTACATAGGTGCAGTAAGAAATTCTTAATGCAATTTTTTTTGTGAAGAAAAATATAAGGGAAAGTAGATGTGATAACAGATGAGTAAACCAAAAATTGTCATTCTCGGAGCAGGATACGGGGGACTAAAAACTTTACGCAAGTTACAACAAAGAAACTTGGAAGCCGAAATCGTTCTAGTGAATAAGAATGACTATCACCACGAAACGACTTGGTTACACGAGGCAGCAGCTGGAACAATTGAGCCAGAAAAACTAATGTATCCACTTGATAAAGTCGTAAACAATACGAAAACTACATTTATCCAAGATACTGTAGTAAAAATTAATAAAGACGAAAAGACAGTCACACTAGATGCAAATGGCGATATCAGCTATGACTATTTATTAATTGCTCTTGGGTCAGAAGCAGAAACATTTGGAATCAGTGGTTTGAAAGAATATGCCTTCACTATTACAAGTGTAGAATCCGTCAAAAAAATCCGTGCGCACATTGAAGCGCAATTTGCTAAATGGAAAACAGATCCACGCGATGAATTATTAACAATTATCGTTGGTGGCGCTGGCTTTACTGGAATTGAGTTTCTTGGGGAATTAACTAATCGCATTCCAGAACTAGTGAAAGAGTACGATGTGCCTCGCGAAAAAGTGCGCATTTATTGTATGGAAGCAGCTCCAAAAGTATTACCACAATTTGATGCGAAACTGGTTGATTATGGTGTTGGTGTACTGGAAGATCGCGGCGTAGAATTCCATGTCGGTAAACCAGTCAAAGAAGCTACCGCTGATGGCGTAAAATATGCGGAAAGTGAAAATGAAGTTCGTGAAATCAAAGCAGCAACCATTATTTGGGCTGCAGGTGTTCGTGGCAATAGCGTAATTGAAGCATCTGGCTTTGAAGCTGGTCGTGGTCGTGTGAAAGTAAACAACAATTTAACTGTTCCTGGTAACGAGGAAATTTTAATTGTTGGTGACTGCTCACTAATCATCAACCCAGCAAACGACCGTCCATTCCCACCAACTGCCCAAATCGCAATGCAACAAGCCGATGTGGCTGCAGTGAACTTAGCTAAATTAGTTAAAGGCGAAACAGATCTACAAGACTTTGTTTATCATGAAAAAGGAACAGTTTGCTCTCTAGGCGATAACGATGCAATTGGTGTCGTTTTCGGTAAAAACTTGAAAGGCTATCCAGCTTCCGTTATGAAAAAAGTCATTGATGACCGCGCGCTATTACTAATTGGTGGTTCAGGCGTCTTGGCAAGTAAAGGTAAATTCAAATTCTATAAATAAAAACTCAAGAAGCGCTGTATCTGCTTTTGTCAGATATGGCGCTTTTTTCATGTTATAATTAGAAAAAAAGAAAGAAGGTAAGTCATGGAACAACTTTTTGATATACTTCCTAGTGAATGGGCCGAACGATTTTTAGAAACAGAGAAAGAGCGTATAGAACTGCATTTTAAGGATGTTGGTAAGCTTTCATTGTTGCAAAGTAAAGCTGGTGGGCGTGGTTACTTGCCGAGAGAGCATGGCTATCCAGTGACCGAAGAAGGTAAACCGCTGTCTTTATTAACACAAATTAATTTTTCAGAAATGCCACAAATGGAAAATTATCCGGAATTTGGCTTACTCGCTTTTTATGTGGATTATCAAGATGATTTGTACGGACTTAATTTTGAAAATCCAACGAGCCAAGAAGGTTTTCGAGTGTTTTTCTTTGATGACTTGGGAAGTGAGAGCTTAACTGCTGAAGAACAAGATGCATTTTTTGAAGATGTAGCAAAGTCGGACTTTTACCCCGTTGTTAATGGTGAGTTTAAAATAGCTGGGCAAGTTTCAGATCAGATTCTATTACAAGATAGCTTTGATTTTGAAAATGAATTTGGAAGTAATTTTTATGAGCTGGCTGACCAAATTTTCGCGGAGGATGAAGATAAATCTGAAGCATTATATCAACTGGGTAAAGAATGTAGTCAAATTGGCGGATATCCTTTTTTTACACAAGAAGATCCGCGTATGTATACAGAAAACCCGCATCATGACACGCTTTTGTTTCAATTAGCATCTGAGGATTTTGATGAGAGTAGAATGGCAATTATGTGGGGCGACTGCGGTGTTGCGAACTTCTTCATCAATAAACAAGATTTAATCAATCGTGATTTTTCTAACATTATGTATAACTGGGATTGCTCATAAAGAAGTACTATTTTTTGAATATAGATATATCCACTGTAATAAAATCTATATAAAGATACCAAAATAGTGTGTAATTTCCACATAGGTCTTAACTCTAATCCTGCTAAACTAAGTAAAACTAGTAGGAGGAGATACATTTGTTTAATGAAAAAGTAAAAGAAATGATCCGAGAATTGGATAAATATAAATTACAAGATAAATGGGTTCGCTTTGAAAAACTTTCTAAAAACAAGAAAATTGATAGTGAAACTTTTCAAGATGAATTTATTATTATAACAAATGGAATTCTTCATGTGGAAAATAAAAAATTCCAGATACTTCATTTTTTTTCTAATGGAGATATAATTAACCAACAAGTTGCCAAAATTAGCGGAGAAAATGAATTAAGATTAGTTTGTGATACAGATGTTTCCTTAATTTTTATTGATAGGGAATATTTCTTAAACTATGCTACCAATAAGCCTTCTTATATGGAGTGGCTTTTAGAAGAAACATTAATAAACAATAAGAACCTTTATAATGAGTTAATTAAGTATGACTTGTCCGCAGAAGAAAGAATAGTCTATGCCCTCCAGTACCTATGTGACAAATTAGAAATTGAAAGTGAAAATGGCTACCAACAAATACCTAAATATATTAATAAGATAAAAATGGCGAAATACGGCAAAATATCTCGCAAACAACTAAACGAAAAAATAATACTTCTCCTCGATAAGGAAGTATTAAAAGAAAAAAAAGGAAGATTCTATATAAAAAAATCAGCATAAAAAAACTAAGGATTTCTCCTTAGTTTCAGACTGTAGAAAAACGGTCCTTCTCAAGCTTTAATATTTGAGAAGGACCGTTTTTTTCTGTTTAAAGTCAAAAAAATAAAAAGGCACCGCCTTTTTCCATAGCCAATTAGCCATTTTTTTCAGGTTCATGGCTGCAAAAGTAAGCATCGCTTGGAGGGTTACTTTTGCAAGTCCGCGATAAGTAGTCCATCTCATACCATGCTTTTCTTTGGCATCCGCAAAACATCTTTCGATGGTTTCTTTCCTGCGTCTATACCATTTTTTATGCTGTTCTGTGTAGCGCAGTTCCTCCGAAACTTCTAAGTAAGGCTCCCAAAGATGTCGTAAAATCATTTTTTCTTTTTGTTTATTTTGCGTGCAATCCTTTAAGAGAGCGCAACTACTACAGTGAAGTGAATTAGATTTATAAAGACGATAACCATCTCTTGTAGTACGAACATAGGATAACAATGCCTCATTTGGACAAAGATAACTGTCTAAATAATGGTCATAGAGAAACGCTCGTTTCGAAAATAAGCCTTCTTTTCCTTTTGGTCGAGTATACGGAAGCACCGCTTCTATTCCTTGACTCCAAAGGTATTTAGCGATAATGGGTGTTTTATATCCAGCATCTGCAACGACCACCAAAGGGGTAGAAAGGGTGTTTTTTAATTTTTCAATAAGTGGAATCAATTGTTGGCTATCATGAATATTACCTGGAGTGACAATGGAACCTAGAATAAAACCATTGGTATCACAAGCCGTATGGAAAGAATAAGCAAATTGTTTTTCCCGTTCTCCTTTGACATAGTAGCCGCTTTCGGGATCCGTATCACTTATTTTGCTTTCTTTCTCCTCCTGACTTTCTTTCCTGGCGAATGGCTTTTTTCCTTCGGCAACTCGGCTGACATTAATTTCATCTTCTAGTACTTCTTGATAAACGCGTGTTTCTTTTCGAATCAATTTTTTATGAAATTTGTGTTTATTCGCATTGGCTTTCACATGGGTAGAGTCCACAAACGCAACGTCAGGGTCCACTAAACCAGCCTCCATGGCTTGTTTTAAAATGCGATAAAAAATGTGTTCGAACACCTCTGTTTCTGCAAAACGTCGCACGTAATTTTTACCAAAAGTAGAGAAGTGAGGGATTTTTTGATTGAAATCATATCCTAAAAACCAGCGGTAAGCCATGTTCGTTTCTACTTCTTTTATAGTTTGGCGCATGGAACGGATGCCAAAAAGATATTGGATGAGTACTAGCTTTATAAGAACTACCGGGTCTACACTAGGTCTTCCTGTATGAGAATAAGTATGTTCTACTAATGGGTAGATAAAATCAAAATTAATCACCTTATCTATTTTTCTTACTAAATGGTCCTCTGGGACCAAATCATCTAAAGAGATGGCTATTAATTGATTTCGCGCCTGTTGTTGATGTTTAGAAAGCATTTTAATCACCTCGTTGTTTTATGTAAGCCTTAACATTATTATAAAACAAAAAAGACTGTAGATAAAATGATTTCTCACTTTGTCTACAGTCTGAAACTAAGGATTTCTCCTTAGTTTTTATGCTGTTTTTTTGAAGTTAACTAACCAATTTCTATTCACTATAAATGCAGTTAATAAAATAAATGGAAAGAATTGAAGTGGGAATATAAATAATAAAATAGAGGCAGTTAGAACCGGTTTTCCTATGATTTTTGTACAACTTGCAGTAACAAAAATAGTGATTAAGAAACCAGTCGATCCATCCATCCAAAATGTTGCTATGTACCCCATAATCGTACTAGTAAAAATCGCCGGGAAAATTGCACCGCCATTCCAGCCAGTTGCTAAACAAATAGCGACCAAAACAGGTTTTAACAAGGCGATAATAAGTAAAAAGGGAATCGAATAATTTTGGACAGTTGTTGTCAATTCAATCAGCTGATGCTCACCAGAAAATAACATGAAGGAAGAAATTATCCCAAATAAACCAATGCTCAAACCGCCAATAACCGCCGCGACCATTTTATTTTTAATGACAGAAGCTGCCTTCGCGATATAGACTTGCAATTGCTGGAAATAAACACTAAAGAGCCATCCAAGAATAATCATAGGAATAAAAAGTAAAATAAACCACCAAGACCAACCCATGTCAGGTAGCCGAATCGCAAAAATACTCGCTGGCATTTTTAAAAAGGATTTCAGCCAAAGGAAAGATCCGAGCGCGCTAAAAGAAATAAGAAGCGATAACACTAATTTAGAGTTTTTGGGAATTTTCTTCGCTTGACTACTTTCATCAATTTCCTCGGCTAGTCCGCTAAACGGAGCGTGGAAAATACTGGAAATAATCGCGCCAACACTCAAACTAACAAGTTCTTCTTTATGCGCCATAGATAGTTTTAGATGATCAATAATCCAAGTCGTGGCACCACCAACAATACCAATCAAAGCAGCTTCCGGACCAACGCTCGCCCCAAATGTTAAAATAATCCAAGCGCTAAGTATCGTAGGAAACAGAACTTTGCGATATTCCATCCGTCCTGTTTTCTTCGCCTCAGCAACATTGTCATGCATCGACCGCGGATAGTCACCAAATTTCAGCTGAACCATTCCTACAAAAAAACTCCCAATCAAACCGATTAGTAGAGGATAATACCATGAAAAATCAAACTGATTAGGAAGATAATCCCATAAAAAAGTCGTGGCAAAATGAACCATTGCTAAAAATAAAGCGGCAATTATTCCCACTATGATTCCGAGGATAAAAGTATAAATGCCAAAAATAAGTGTTACCTTTTTCACTGAAACTCGCCCCTTTTGTAAAATCTGTTGATATCATGATTTTCCCTCTAACATAAAGCTGTAAACTAACGACAAACAAAAAAAGTTGACTACAAGGAGTCAACTTTTCATTTACATAAACATTTCTAAAATGAATCCAATCGCAATCCCGGTAAGTGCTCCGAAGAAAACTTCCATCGGTTTATGGCCAAGTAATTCTTTTAAATGCTTCGTTTTTTCTTCTTGTTCAGGTGCCGCGAGCCCTTTTGCATGTTCCACGAAGTCTTGGAAATCCGTTACTAATTTGTTTAAAACAACTGCTTGTTCACCGGCTTGTCTTCTAACGCCAGTCGCATCGAACATCACGATAATACCAAATACAACAGCAATCGCGAAATAAGGTGAATCGAGCCCGTATTCAATTGCGAGTGTTGTCATTAGCGCAGTAACCGCAGCCGAGTGAGAGCTAGGCATACCACCAGTGGAAAACATTAGTCCGAGGTTAAACTTTCGGTATACTAAAATATGAATCGGAACTTTGACCACTTGGGCAAACACAATCGCAATAATAGATGCAATTAATGGTGTATTCGTAAATATCGACATCAAATCTCTCCTGTCAAAAAGTCTATTCTTATTTTACCACAATGAGCTTATTAAAAACCTTTTCTAGAGTTTTTCTACCAACTCTTATATAATAAAGTATAAATCAAATTCGGAAAGAAGGGAACATATGGGACTTCAAGAAACTATTGGCATTGAAATTGTTTCAGTAGAAAAAGGAAAAGCCGTTGTTCAATTAGAAGTGACAGAAAAAGTCCATCAACCGTTTGGCTATTTGCATGGAGGGGTTTCTGTTGTTTTAGCGGAACATGCAGCAAGTATTGGTGCTGCTAAATCAATCGAACCCGATGAAATCGTCTTTGGTTTAGAAATTAATGCCAATCACTTGGCATCAAAACAAGAAGGATTAGTAACAGCGACTGCAGAAGCAATCCATATTGGTAAAAGTACCCAAGTTTGGGAAATAAAGATTACTGATGAAACCGAGAAGTTACTTTGTATCAGTAGATGTACCATTGCAGTTAAAAAGAAACGAAAATAAAAAGCATGGCAGAGGTCAATTGATGAACTCGCGCCATGCTTTTTTTATTTCTCTGTTTTATCATCGTCTGATTCAGTTTCACTTTCATCTTGCTCGATGATTTCATGCTCGGAATCATCCGACTGTTCTTCAATCGTTTGTTCCTCGCGTTCCCGTTCTTGTTCTTCTTGATCTTCACGCTCATCGATTTTTTCTTCGCGTCGTTCCCATTCCATTCGTTCTTCCAATTCTTCCCGTTCTTGTCGTGCTTTTTCAATTTGTTCTTGACGGATAATAAGATTTTTCTTTTTCTTAATATCGTCTTTTTTCACCGAACGCAATTGGTCACGAATTCGAATAGCTAGCGGAACACCGGTATCATAAGCAGCCCGGTTAATAAGGTGAGAAGCCACTGGTGTAGTTAAGAAAATAAACAATACGGCCAGAAGTACTCGAGCATTAAAACCTTCGCCTGAGTGGAAAAAGTAACCAACCGTTGCAAACAGAAGTAAGCTAACGCCAAATGTATTACTAATCCCGGCAGCATGCGTTCTAGTGTACACGTCAGGCAATCTGATAACCCCGATTGCGGCAAGAATACTAAGCAAACCGCCAATTAAAATCATAATAGAAATAATAATCTCAATTATCACGTTCACGATCAATCACCTTCCCTTTCTCAATAAATTTGGCAAAGGAAACCGTTCCGATAAATGCAAGAAGCGCAATAAGTAAAATAACATCCAAAAAGGCATGCGTATCATAAAACATCGAAAGTAGCGCTACAATGGCCACTAAGTTCATTCCAATAGAATCCAGCGCCACCACTTTGTCAGAAGTAGTTGGTCCTTTTAAAATACGGTAAAGATATAAGAAAGTTGAAATCGAATAGAGAAGTAAACCAATGGATAAAGCGATTTGAATAATCATCCGTGGAACACCTCCATAATCGCGCCTTCATAAGACTTACGAATTGTTGCAATTTCTTCTTCAATATTAGGGACGTGAAGCGAGTGTACATAGATTGCTTTATAATCATCCGAAATATCAATCGAAAGTGTCCCGGGCGTTAACGTAATCAGTAGTGCGAGCATCGTCACTTCCCAGTCTGTCTCAAGCGTCGTATCATATCTGAAAATCCCCGGTCGAATGTTCATGTCTTTCTTTAAAACAATCCGACTTACATGAACTGTAGAAACAATTAAATCATGCAAAAAGCGGAAAACCAGTTTGACAAGGGCGAATAACCGGAAAAGGTAAAATCTTGATCCAAGGAAACGTCGCATAAAGAATAGCAAGAAAATCCCGATGATAAAGCCAATGATAAATGTTGCAAAACTAAATGATGACTCAAGAAACATCCACAAACAAGCAAGTATTATATTAAGAATAAGTTGAAAAGCCATCTTTTATCACTCCTTTATCACCGCATGGATATAAACAGAAGGGTCAACAAGAGGGTCAACCGCCTGTTCAATAAACGGATAAATTGCATTACTAAACACACCATAACCAATCGAAATCGCAAGTAGAATAACTACTGGCACAAGCATTTTTTTATACGGAATTTGTAAATTGAATACGCCTTTTTTCTCGCCCCAGAAGCCTTTTGTAAAGACTTTGATTAAAGACATAAGGACGAATAAGCTGGATAATAAGATGATGATTCCGCCAACTATTTGACCAGCAGAGAAAGCACCTTCCACAATCAATAATTTTCCAATGAAGCCGCTAAGAGGTGGAATTCCTGCAAGGCCAAGAGTAGCAATGAAGAAAATCCAACCGAGCGAAGGCTTCACGCTCATCAACCCACTGAATTTTTTTACACTAGAATAACCAGTAATCGCCATCACAATCCCGACAATAAGGAACAGCGCGGCTTTAATAATCATATCGTGAATCAAGTAAAAGACAGCACCAGTCATTGATTCGCGTGTCATAATCGAAACGCTAAACAGAATAACACCAATCGCAATCATAATATTATAAATCACAATCGTTTTCATATCATAGTAACTAATTGCCCCAATAACCCCAAGAACAATCGTCACAATCGCGAGAATTCCAAGTAGCGGAACAACAAAATCTGTTAACGAACTGAAAAATAGTGTGTATGTCCGGATAATTGCATAAACCCCAACTTTTGTCAGAAGTCCACCGAACAAAGCAAGCACCGGAATTGGTGGAGCAAAGTAAGATCCTGGTAGCCAGAAGTAAAGCGGGAATAGTCCGGCTTTTAGTCCGAATACAAACAAGAACAGAACCGCGACAACGCTAATCATTCCTGTATTTGCACCATTTAAGTCCGTGATTTTTTGCGAAATATCTGCCATGTTGAGCGTTCCAATCATCGAATAAAGTAGCGCAATTGCTACAACGAAAAATCCGGAACCAACCACATTAATCAACAAGTATTTAATCGTCGCTTTGAGCTGAACTTGAGTCCCACCAATGACAAGTAGTACATAAGACGCCATCAACATAACTTCAAAGAATACGAACATATTAAAAATATCGCCAGTTAAAAACGAACCATTAACCCCAACAATCATAAAGAGAATCGCTGGATAATAAAGAAATTTCTCTCGTGGTTTCCCAATCGTATAAAAAGAATAAAGAATCACGCAGAATAAAACAATACTCGTCGTTGCCGTAAGCAAGACAGCAAGCATATCGCCAACCATCGTAATCCCAAAAGGAGCCGCCCAGTTACCAATATTCACAGTTGTAATCCCGTTTTCTCGAATATAAAATACAAGTCCAAGTGTCGCTACAACCAAAATACCACTAAAAATAAGGGCGAATACCCGTTGAATGATTACTTTTTTCGGAAGCAACATTAACGTAATTGCTCCAAGGAAAGGTATCAAAATCGGCATTAAAATTATATTATTCATCATCGGCTTCATGTCCTCTCGTCTTGGATACACTCTCGCTATCAAGCTCCTGATAAGCTCTATAAGCAAGAACAAGGAAAAAGGCAGTTACACCAAAGCTTATAACAATCGCAGTCAAAATAAGTGCTTGTGGAAGGGGATCATTATACGTTCCTGCTCCCGGTGTACCAAGAATTGGCACGCGACCTTTTTTCAGTCCACCCATCGTAAGTACAAGCAAATTGACACCGTGGCTTAGGACAGCCGTTCCAATAATAATCCGTAGCAAACTTTTAGAGAGAATTAAGTAGACAGCAGCTGCAAAAATCAAGCCGATTAATATAGACATTAATAGTTCCATCAGTCACTCTCCCCAATCGTTTGAATTATCGTAAGTGTTACACCGACAACAACTAAGTAAACCCCAAGGTCAAACAAAGTCGCCGTGTGTAACGCAGTATCTCCTAAAATGGGCAAATCAACATGACCAAATTTATGCGTTAAGAAAGGATCTCCTGTAAAAATCCCAATCATTCCAGTACCAAGGGCAAATACAAGTCCAACCCCAGTAAGCATAATCGTATTGATATTAAGCATACTAGCCACCGTTTTTGTATCATAAGCAAGTAGCGTTAATGTAATTGCGCCAGCCGTTGTAAGCCCGGCCACAAACCCGCCACCAGGATTATAATGTCCTGCAAAGAATAAATGGAGTGAGAATAAGAAAATAATGAAAGCAACTACTTTCGTTACATTTCTCAGTAGAACATCATTCGTTTTCATCATTCTCACCTCGTTTCGTCAGTCGTAATTTAATCATCGCGTAAATACCAATCGCCGCAATCGAAAGCACAGCTGTCTCAAACATCGTATCAAAACCACGGAAGTCAACTAAGATAACATTTACAATATTTCGTCCCGCCGCTTCCACATAAGCATTGTCCACATAGTACTTCGAAATCGAATCATAAAATGTTGTATTATACGCTGAAAGAGAGACAAGGGTGATAATTACACCAACCCCGATACTCAAAAATGTCTTCATTGATAACCATTTCGGCTTTTCCTCAATATTACTAAACTGAGGAAGATGATAAAACACAAGTAGATAAAGCACAACGGAAATAGTTTCAATAATAAGCTGTGTTAAAGCAAGGTCTGGTGCTCTAGAGATAACAAAGAAAATACTAATCGTGTATCCCATTGCTCCAAGTAAAATAATCGAAGTAATCCGCGATTTGGAAAAGACAATCCCAACCAACGTCACTAAAATCACTGCCGCTAAAACAAAATCAACAACTGTCACTTTCGTCATACTTGAGAAATTGAAATCAAGTGCTTGTGTGAAAATCATGACCGAAGCCATCATTAAAATAAAAGCCGATAACATGTAATTCAAGTAAGTCCGAAGCCAACCAGTCATAATAAACATTGTCATACGATACGAGCCTTGTTCTAAATAATACATCCCATTATCATACGTTTTCCCAATTCGAAGTGCTTTTGGAACCTTAGTCGTAATCCAAGGTTTCCAGTATTTATGTGTAAGAAACAAGACAATCCCCACTGCAACAACACCGAACGTCATTAACAGAGCAGGCGTAAAGCCGTGCCACAAACTAATATGAATCGAGAAATCCGTAGAAAGCCCAGGAACAATTGCTCTTACAGCAGGCTCCAAAATCGGCTCCGCAATTAAATTAGGGAAGAGACCAATACCAACCACGAAAATCGATAAAATAATCGGTGGTAAAAGTAGTCCGAATGGCGCTTCATGCGGTTTTTTCGGAAGTAAGTACGGTTTCACTTTTCCAGTAAATGTTTTAAAGAAAATAATCATACTATAAACAAACGTAAACACACTAGCAACCCAAGCTACAACAGGGAGCAGAACGCCCCAAGTACTTGCATCAAACAATTGCAATTGCGTAATATTTACCATGCTTTCAAAAAACATCTCTTTACTTAGAAATCCATTAAACGGTGGAATACCGGCCATTGCGAAAGTTCCGATAAACGCAATCGTCGCCGTAATCGGCATAATTCGCATTAAGCCACCAAGTCGCCTAATATCCCGCGTCCCTGTTTCATGATCGACAATCCCAACCATCATAAACAAACTACCTTTAAATGTCGCGTGATTAAATAGATGGAATACAGCTGCGACAATCGCCATCACATAAATATCATCACTAAGCGTGTCAAAGTGAAGGGAGGCAGCACCGACACCAAGAAGCGCCATAATGAGACCAAGCTGACTTATCGTCGAATAAGCCAAAATTGCTTTTAAATCATTTTTCTTCGTGGCATTAAGTGAACCCCAGAAAAGGGTCGTAATCCCAACGAGTGATACCGTCCAAAACCATACACCCGAACTTGCAAATAGTGGCGTGAACCGAGCGACAATATAAATCCCAGCTTTTACCATCGTAGCAGAGTGGAGGTAGGCACTGACCGGAGTAGGAGCTTCCATCGCATCTGGCAACCAAATATGGAATGGAACTTGCGCAGATTTCGTAAATGCCCCGAGCAAGATAAGAATCATCGCAGGAATGAATAAACTATTATTACTAATTACATCCGCGTTACTAATAATCTCCCGAATGGAAAAAGAATCGCTCATAATATGAAGCAAAATAAATCCGCCAAGCATCATCAGTCCGCCGAAGACTGTAATCATCATCGATTTACGAGCCCCGTACCGTGAACGCTCACGATGATACCAATACCCAATCAATAAGAACGAACTAATGGAAGTAAGCTCCCAGAAAAGATACAACACAATCAAGTTATCACTCAAGACAACCCCGAGCATTGCCGTCATAAAAATAAATAAAAATGTATAGAAATTGCTAAGTCGTTCTTTCTTTTTCCCTAAATAATAAATAGAGTAAAAGGTAACGAGTGAACCAATCCCCGTAATAAGTAGCGCAAACAGCAAACTAAGCCCATCTACTACTACCGTAAAATTAATCCCAAGTCGCGGAATCCAAGGCATTGAAACAATCGTTGCCCCGTCCATCGTTTTTGGGATAAATGTTAAGAAGTAAATAAACAAAATCACTGGAATTGGAAGTACTAACCAGCCAGTATGAACTTGTTTGGTCCACCGGTAAAAAAGTGGAATTAGCAGTGCCACAATAAATGGCAGAACAATTGCTAGATGAAGAAATGACAAAATCGGCTCCTCCTCGAAGAATTTTTATACGGAAACTCATCCTGGAAATGTGAAAATAAAAACAGGAAATCATTATTTTTTAAGCAAGTACTTACATTTAATGAAACATAGTTATAACTAAAATTTTAGAAAACCGTGCTAACTCATCAAATTTCAACAACCTTACTATTCACGAAGTACCTAAATAAACGCCGTACTTTTTATATTTTTTATTATAACATACTTTTTTATCTGAAAAAAAGGCAGGAAACTTAACTTTATAAATCAATTTACCGAAATTTAAAAAACAATTTAATAGGAAGAACAAAAAAAAAACCTAAGAAAAAACTTAGGTTTGTCAAATTCAATCCACGTTCACATGCCGTTTCCGGTCGGAATGAAGGGCATAAAGCAAAATGAAAAATGCCACGAGGAACATAAAACTCATAAATAAGAACACACTCGGAATTCCAGTGAAACCAGCGAGCGTCCCACCGAGGATTGGTCCGATAACATTTCCTAAAAAGCGAGCACTTTGATTATAGCCAAGCATTTCGCCTTGCATAACACCAGGCGCCGCAAGCCGAATATAAGCTGTCGTACATGGCACCATACCACCAATCGCAATCCCGAATAAAAAGCGGAAGAAGATGAACACCCAAAGATTCGTCGCGAATGCCTGTGGAATAACAAAAACAGCCGCCATAATCAACAAGATATTCAGTATTTTCTCATACCCATATTTGTCTCCAAGCTGTCCCCATTTTCGCGTCATCACCAAGTTCCCGAATCCCGTCGCAGAAAACGCCAGCCCAGACAAGAAAGCAATATTGTCTGATTGCGTCATATCTCCTACATAAAGCGCAAGCAACGGTTGAACACTAAAGTTCGCAATTTGGATAAGTGCTGTAATAACCATCACCGTGAATAGAACTCGTAGCGTAAAAATTTGTTTTAAAACTGCACGACGAGAATAAACGACTTTGGCAGCTTCTTTTTGTTCTTCTGTACGAATTTCCTTGACACCAAAAGCGACAATTAAAGCCGCAACCATCATCGCAATTCCGGTAATTGTAAAGGTATCTTTAAAGCCAAATAAATCCGCCATCGCGCCGCCAATCAAGGGACCAAACAGCATCCCAGTCACGCCTCCGAGTTGCAAAGTACCGAGAATTTTTCCAGCTTCATTACGAGGAGTTTGCCGTGCAATAAAGGCATTACTAACGCCAATAAAGCCAGTCACAACCCCCATGAAAATTCGTAAAATCAGTAAGTAAGTGACAGAATGCGCAAATCCCATCAGAAAAATACAAATCGATAAACCAACTGAAGTCAGAATCAAAATCCCTTTATAACCGTGCTTATCACCAATACGTCCCCAAATCGGCGAAAAGATAAAGGCAATTAAAAATGTTACGCCAAAAATATAACCGGCCCACCTTTGCACGTAAGCATTGCTATAATCACCAAATGTTTCAATGTAAAGAGATAAAAAAGGCATAATCATTGTCATACTGGCTGACATCAACAGGTTTGCCAGCATTAAGATGTACAAATTCCGTGTTCGAGTTGTCATAAAAGAATCATCTCTATTCGTATTATTGTTAAAACTGTCCTTTTCATTATAGAATAAAAGATAGCGAATGAAAAATAAAGTGAAGGATGTGCATTTTTGGTTAAAAAAATTGTCATTTGGGTTTCAGCTGTTATACTAGTACTGTATCTGATTGCTGTCGTTGTTAATTTGCTTATTATTTGGCTACGTTAGTAAACAATAAATTTAAACAAAAGAAGGAGTTTTTACAATATGACTTACCCACAATTATCAAAAGAAGTGGCACCTAACGAAATTGAAGCAGAAATGATTACAAACCGAGGAACTATCCGCATCAAATTGTTCCCTGAAATTGCACCAAAAACAGTAGAAAACTTTGTTACACATTCCAAAAACGGCTACTATGATGGCCTTATTTTCCACCGTGTTATTCCTGAATTCATGATCCAAGGTGGCGACCCAGACGGCCGTGGTACTGGTGGCGAAAGTATTTGGGGCGAATCTTTTGAAGATGAATTCTCTACAGAAGCTTTCAATTTACGCGGAGCTTTATCCATGGCAAACGCTGGTCCAAACACAAACGGCAGTCAATTCTTCATCGTTCAAAAACCAGATATGCCTGCTGACATGCTTGGTCAAATGGAACAAGCTGGCTTCCCAGTAGAAATTATCGAAGCTTACAAACAAGGCGGAACACCATGGTTAGACGGCCGCCACACAGTTTTCGGTCACGTAATCGAAGGCATGGACGTAGTAGACGAAATCGCCAACCTACCAACTGGCATGCAAGACAAACCAGTGAATGATGTTGTGATTGAGAAGATTAATATTAAATAATGAATGAAGAGCACTTTCTATGAAAGTGCTCTTTTTTTATTCACCACCACAATTTATCTAAAGCGATATTACCATTACTATCAAATTCCACCCCATTGATGAAGCTATGGATATCATAGTATTTTAATGGATGATATAAATAAATAAGTATATTTTCTTGATTAATGTAATCTTCAATTTGATTTATTAAGATAGCTTTTTGTTCGAAAGAAACAGAAGTTCTATATTTATCAGTGAGTGAATTTATAGTGTTTTTTTGTGTTTTATTGATAAATTTTTGAAATAACAAATTTTTGTTTAATAAAAAATCGAGATAGCCTAATTCAATATCAGTTACAGGAATATCTGTTGCTAAGACTATATCAGAATCAAGTATAATTTTCTCTGTGAAAAAATCATCATTGAATGAATATGTTTTTATTTCTAATTTGATTTTAAAAGAAGCAGCTTGTTTTTTTAACCATGAGGCTTCACGTATGAATCTAGGATGATCATAAACTGCTAATTGAATTGTTCTATCTGAGTCATCTGGGAAATTGAAAGTATCAACCCAATCATTTTTGGAAGCTTGTTCTTTAGTTTTAGAATTCTTATAAAAATAACTGTAGGCCTTAGGTGTTTTATTATCATATAATTCAGACACAAAATGCAATGAATTAAAGGCGGCTTTTAAATAATTTATTATAAAAGGTTCAACTGGATTTGCTTTATTTTTATTGAAAATTAAATAAGATACTCCAGATCTTGTTACTCCTATGGGGTTAATAGCATTAGTGTTAGTAGTGATATTTTTTTCTGTGGGACAATTAGCCATTTTTTGAAATTAGAATTCATTAACCAGAATTCTACCCCATCTATAAGAGGGAGTTCTTTAAAATATTTTGAAAAACTTTTTAGGCATACGTAATTACTTTTACTTTCGATAAGCTTAAACTGCCCACAGCCGATAAAGCTTTTACTGTTTGAAAGAACAGGTCTAATTACAAGTGAATAATGTGTTACTAATTTTAAAAAGGCTGGCTCAGGTGTTTTGAATTCAAAATGTACAGAAAATTCAGAGGTGCAATACATATTTTTTAAATTACACAGTAACCATTTTCCAGTACTGCTTTTTATAGCTTCTTCAAATGTAAAGAGAATATCATTACCGTTTAATCTTTTTTCGTTATGGAATAAAATATTTTTTCTAATGTTGAAGTTCCATGTTGTGAATTTTTCATTGTGAGACCAATCAATTGCAACTGAAGGGGTAAATATATCTTCTTCTTCATTATAGTTAACTAGTGTATTGCTTATTTGTTTGATTAAGGAAGCCTCGAAATGCAAGGAAACAGTTGTTGGGTCTAGTACAGTGATTTTTCTATTAATTATAAATCTAAGAATATTATCTTCATTTTTACTACCATCATTAAAAAGGGTGTGTATCTTTTCTAAAAATGGAGAGAACCAATCTTGAGGTATTGATAATTGAGATAGTTGGAGTGCAAACTTAATATCATTATTTTCAATGCAATTAGTTAATACATTATATACTTCAGAATGAAAATTATTCCTGAAAATTATTGTCGATAAATTACCTCGCCCTTTTCCTGGAATATACTCTAATAAGTTTCTTTCTTCATATTTTTTAAGTTTTTTTTTACATTTTGTTTGGAATAGTACCATGTTTCAGCAAGACTTCCTATACTGAAATGAACGATGTTGTCTATTTCGTGCTCATGGAGTATAGATCTTAATTCAAAATAATTCAGATCTTTCAAATTGTTCACTTCCTAACTAATAAAAGGGGTACCTTTTTCTATCATTATACACTTTTTTTAAATTCTAATAAATAAGATAATTTAGTGGAGATAAAAAATTTCATTTATTGAACGAAGTTGCTTAATTCAATACAAGATTTCTTAAAATGACAAGGAGGGAAAAAATGAAAATATCAGTAGCAACTAATTTTGACGGTAAATTAATCGAAGGTATTAAAGGAACTAATGTAACTAATTTGTTTGGAAAATTAACAAATGATTTTGTAGGAGGAGGCTTAGAAACTACTAATTTAAACTTTATAGATCAAAAAAAAGTTGCAGAGCATGTAAAGCAAGCACATGAAAATAACTTAACGTTTAATTATACCTTTAATAATCCATTTTTGAGTAATGAAGAATTTACTCAACGTGGGAAAAATGAACTGAAGGAGCTTCTTAATTGGTTATATGAAATAGAGGTGGATTCTTTAACTGTATCAATTCCTATTTTATTACAATACGTGAAGAAAAATTATCCAAAAATGGAAGTAAAGATTTCTTCTAGTGTTTGTGTTAACTCTGTTAGTAAAATCAGAAGTTGGGAAGAAATGGGAGCAGATTGCATAGTATTAGATCCAATGACAGTTAATAGAAATTTTAGTCTTCTAAAAGATTTAAGAAATTCAACTAATATTGATTTAGAACTGATTGTTAATAATAATTGCCTTTATGAATGTCCTATGCTACCTTATCATCAAGCTTTTCTAGGACAATCTTCACGCGTGAAAGGAAATAAAATCAATGAGGATTATTGTTATTTAGGGTGTTCAAAAAAGAGAGTATTAGACCCAGTAAATTATTTAATTTCAGATATTATTAGACCGGAGGATGTTCAAAACTACGAGGAATTGGGGTATAACAATATAAAAATAATTGATCGTGCAACTCCTACAGAATTATTAGTGAAGCGTTGTAAAGCATATACAGATAGAAAATATAATGGGAATTTGTTAGATTTAATACAACATTTTGGTTATCATGATGTTTCGGATCCTTACCAATATTTAGATAGTGTTTTTATTGATAATTCCAAATTAACTAAACATTTAACTAAATTTCTAACAGGTGAATGTAATAAACTTGAATGTGGTGAAAAATGTAAACATTGTTATTCTTTTGCGAAGAGGGCCATTTCTATTGATGAAGCGTTTAGGGAAAGACATTTATCCAATATAGATTATCAAGCAAAAAAAATAGAAAAGCTATAATTAGGAGGCGTTTTTATTTGGAAACGATTAAAGAATACAGAAAACTTATCAATGAAATTGATTTTAAGTTAATTAGAAATATCAAAGCACGCAATTTGATTGTACAATCAATAGGCAAAATAAAATCAGATAAAAAAATTAATATTATGCAAGAAGATAGAATATCTGAATTAATGAATGAAAGAAAAGAAATTGCTAGAAAAATGCAAATAGATCAAGAATTTATTGAGGATATTTTTAAACTAATAGTTTCACAGTCATGTAGGCTAGAAGAAGACATATTTAAAGCGGAGGTGAATAATAAATGAAAAGAATCTTGATTATTGGAAATTATATTTTTGGTAGAAAATATATGGAGCATTCAAAAAGATTAGGTTATGAAGTTATTCTTGCAGCGACAACAGCTGAAGAGGAATTGAGTATTACTGAAAAATCCAATATAGATTATTATATTCAAATTGATTACTTTCGAGAAGAATATAGTCTTGCAAAAATAACAGAATTTTATAGAAAGATCCCATTTGATGGCGTGTTAGCTGGCCATGTGTTTCTACCTTCTCTCGTAAATTTAGTTTCTAAAAGATTAAACTTACCCTTTTTTGGAACTGAAGCTATAAAAAATACTACATCAAAAGAAAAGACTAGAGAGATAATGAAGGAGATGGAAATGTTTGAAGCAAACTATTTTAAATTTTCTTCAAAAGATGAAATCATAAAACATAAGGATAATTTGGACTATCCATGTATAGTGAAACCTCTAAATGGATTTGGAAGCATAAATGTAGAAAGAGTAAATTCATTAGATGACTTGTTAGTATCATTTAAAAAACATACGAGTAATCTTAATTATAGCATACTAGGACCAGTTTTTTCTGAGCAAATATTAGTTGAACCCTATATTGAAGGAAAGGAATTTTCAGTAGAAAGTATTGTCGAAGAAGGAAACGTAAATTCAATAATGATTACTGAAAAGATATTCAATGAAAAATTTGAAAATGTTGAAAATGGTCATATTATGCCAGCAATAAGCTTGAGTAATATAGAAGAAAAAGAAATTATTTCATACGTAAATAAAATTCATAAAATTTTTGATATAAATACAGGGATTACACATACTGAAATAAAAGTGAACAATGATGGAATTCATTTAATTGAATTGAATCCGAGAGTTGGTGGAGGGTTTATTGCCGAAATGCTTAGTAAAGTCTTGAATGTAGACTTTTATAAAATAATAATTGAAAATTGTATAGGCGAAAAATATAATCAAGTATTTAAAGGAAATGGTTATGGATATATTCGATTTATTCATGCACCTAAGAAAGGAATATTTTTGGGGTTTAAAAATATAGAAAATTTAATTAACGATAAAAATTTTTTAGATATGGAATATAAAATTGAACCCAATAGTCTGGTGGAAAAACTTGATGATAACCGAGGAAGATTGGCGTTGTTTGCTTATTTTAATTCTGATAATTTCGAATCAGTAGAAAGGTCCGTTTTGTTGTTACAAAGAAATGCTAAAATTATGATGAAGGATGATACGCATGCATGAGGAATTTTGTGTTTGTCTTGGGCGGAGAGAAGAAGTTCTTATAGCTATTAAACAAAGAGGCTTAAAAACAATTGTATTCGTAGACAAACAAATGCCTACTCCAAATTTAAATTTATGTGACTATTTTTTTCATTTGGATAATTTAGCTGATACAGAAAAAATAGTTATGATTTTAGCTGGTTTTGATAAAAGTAAGATTAAAGCAATTATATCTCCAGGAGAAAAAGGAGTTCGTACTGCTGCTGAACTGAGAGCTAAATTGTCAATTGTTGGAATTGGTCCGGATGAAATTGAAAAGTTTCGTGATAAAGCAATAATGAAAGATATTTTACTAGAAAAAAAGTTTAGGGTACCTAACTATATTGATGTTAAAAAAAGTGAAACAGGCTACCAATTTCTAGAAAAATTTGTAGAAGTCATAGCCAAACCTAAACAAGGTATGGGCTCTGTCGGAGTTAAGAGAATAAAGACAGAAAAAGATTGGTTAGAATATTACGAAAAATTCAACCGAGAAAAAGAGCAGTATCACTTTTCAAAAGGGATTTTATTAGAAGAATCTATACAAGGAGAAGAGTATCATATTGATGCAATTATTCAGGATGGGGAAATTAAATTTGCGCATGCCAGTATGTATTCAATGCCTTTAATTGATTTCCGTAAGTATAATTTTGTTGGAACTATTGCTTTAGATGCAAATACTGTTCTTTTTAAAGAACTAATTGAGTATAATAGTGAAATTCTCAAAGCTTTAGAAGTGAAAAATGGTGTTACACATTTGGAATGTTTTAAAAACGATAGAGAAATATGTTTTTGTGAGATTGCTATTAGACCTGCCGGAAGTGCAGTTCCAGAAAATTTGAAGATTCAAACTAATATTGATATCATTGATAGTTTTGTTGCTGTAGAAATTGGAGAAAAATTTATTCCAGATATAAAAATGCTCAATGGAGTCACGGGTTCTTTACAGATACCTATTTATAGCAATGGAATAGTAACTTCACTTTTAAGTGAAAAAGAAATAGATATGAAAGATATAATAAAAATTAATTACTTAGTAGATATTGGCCAAAGGATAGAAACACCTATTGCAGCACATGAGAGAATGGGAGATATTTTTGTTCACGCTGATAATTTAGATGACATGATAAGAAAATTCAAAAACATTCACCTTAATTTTGATACTTACGTAAAAGTGGAGGAAAATTATGAAGATAAATAGCACTCGTTTTAAATATCAAAACAGCGATGTATTTAATTTAGTAAGAAGTTTAGATAAAAAAAATAAAAATATTTTTTTCTTGGATAATTCTAGCTCAATTGGAAAAGAAGAGAAAAGTTATATTGGATGGAATGTCATTGATTCACTTGAGTTATTCTTAGGAGAGAAAAAAGCAGAAAAAATAATTGAAGAAATTGATACATTTATTGATAAGTGGTCTTCTATTATAAACGAAGATGAGGAAGTAGATTTAATGCCAAATCTATATATTTATTTAAGTTATGATTTTGGTGAAAGTATTATGGGAATTACAAATAATAAAGAGAAACAGGATTCTTTCTTCGATGTTGCTATATATGTTTGTAAAGATAATTTAATTTATGATTGTCATACTGAAAATTATGTATATATAAATATTAATGATTTTGTCATGAGTAAGGATGATTTGATTTTGAGATTTAAACGAGAAATCAAACTTAAAGATACTCAAGTATGCAAAAATATACTTGAAACAGATTATACAAATAAAATAAAAAGTAATTTCAAATACAATCATTATATTGAAAAAATTAAGGAAATCAAAAATTATATTTATGAAGGACATATTTATCAAGTTAATATGAGTCAGAAATTCACATGGACAAATAATGAACAACCAATAGAAATATATAGTAAAATTAGAAAATCAAATCCGGCGCCTTATTCAGCATATTTTAAAAATAATAGCTTGGCAATTTTATCAACAAGTCCGGAATGCTTTTTAAAAAAGAGGAAAAATAAATTGAAAACTGAACCAATAAAAGGTACCCGCCCACGAGGTATTAATAAAATAGAAGAACAAAAAAATTACGAAAGTCTTCTGAATTCAGAAAAAGAACGATCAGAAAATACGATGATTGTTGATTTACTTAGAAATGATATTGGCAAAATTGCGAAACCAGGAACTGTTCATGTAGAAGACTTAATGTTTATTGAAAAATATGCATCAGTATTACAGTTAGTTTCTAAAATTTCGGCTGAAGTAAATGAGGAAATTACTTTTGGCAAAATAATATATGAAACTTTTCCTGGGGGCTCAATAACGGGTTGTCCGAAAAAGAGAGCAATGGAAGTAATTGTAGAAAGTGAAACTGTAAAAAGATCATTGTATACAGGAGCATTAGGTAGAGTTTCTTTTGGAAGTATGGATTTTGATTTAAATATATTGATAAGAACAATCTTTCTTGATAAAAACAATGCTAGTTTATCACTTGGTGGTGGAATAGTCTTTGATTCAGTAGAAACAAAAGAGTACCAAGAAACGCTTGATAAGGGGGAGGCTATACTCGCTGGATTGAGTAACAGGTCTACTATATTTAAGGAGAAAAGATATGATTCTAATAATAGATCACAATGATTCATTCACATATAATTTGATGCAATATGTACTTGAATTGACTTCCAAAGTTAAAGTAATAAATTATGACAAACTTTCGATTAGTGATGTTAAAACAGAAAATATTAGTAAGATAATACTCTCACCAGGACCAAAAGCTCCAAAGGATTATGAAAAAACAAAAAAAGTTATAGAATATTTCAAAGGTGAAATTCCTATTTTAGGAGTTTGTTTAGGTCATCAAATAATTGCTGAATTTTTTGGCGGAGAAATAAAGCATGCACCTTATATTTGTCATGGCAAAGCAACACAAATAGTGCATGATAACAGTGGGATATTTGAAGATATACAGTCGAAAACGAATGTTGCTAGATATCATTCCTTGATTATTAGTGAGAATAATTTCCCAGGAAAAGAATTAAAAATAACTTCTCGGACAATTGATGGTTTAATAATGGGAGTTAGGCATTGTATCTATAATATTGAAGGGGTTCAGTTTCATCCAGAGTCCATTCTAACTGAACAAGGATTTAAAATGATTCAAAATTTTGTTTTAAGTGAAAGGTAGTTGTGAAGAATATATGAACATTATACTTATCGGGAAAAACAAAGCATTTATAGATGAATTTTGTACTATGCCAGAAATTAATTCGGTCATAATTATTGAATGTAAGAAAGTATATAATAACTTAGAAGAATATGAGATTGACTTAAATCATAAATTAATTTATTGTGATTATGTGAACAATGATAGATTTTTAGAAGAAATAATCCCATATATAGCTACTAGTAAGATAGATGGAGTTATTCCAGGATTTGAATACAGTGTTCCAGCTGCTAATGAGTTAGCGGAATATTTATGTTTACCATGTGTTGGAAAAAAGGGAGCAAGTATTTTTTCTAACAAAATTAAATTTAGAGAATTTAGTAAGAACACTAATCTAAACCATCCTAAATTTATTAAAATAAAATCAATAATAGACTTAAATACATTTTTTGATGGGAAGAAAATTATTTTAAAACCAAGCAATAGACAGGCTTCAATAGGGTTATATATCATTTCAAGTAAAGATGAACTAAAAGAAGCTTTTACAGATGCGTTAATTATGAAAAACGAAAAAACTGTAGATGAAGATAGACTGGAATGGGAATATATGGCTGAAGAATTTTTATCTGGTTATGAGATGAGTTCCGAATACTTGGTTAAAGATGGTAAAATAGTTTTTAAAAATATAACTTATAAAGAAGGAATTGATAATCAAGAGTGTATTGAAATAGCTCATCATATACCAGCGATCAAAAATGTTGAGGTAGAGAAGGAGATGTATAATCAAATTAACAAACTTATAGAGAAAGCAAATATAGGGACTACTGTTCTTCATGCTGAATGGAAAGTTGAAAAAAATATTCCTGTTTTAATTGAATGTGCTGCTCGAATGCCAGGCGATTATATATCGAATGGTATAAGTTCATCTTATAACTTTAATTTTAGAAGAGCGTATATTAATTTAATGATTGATGTTCCTTTTGAAATTAATAAAATTTTTCAGCGATACACAATTATTCAATTTTTTTATACAGAAAAAATTGGTATACTAGCAGAGGTTGAAAACTTGAATTTAATGCATGAGCATAAAGAATATATCCTGTCTTATAAAGTTACGAAAGAAATAGGCGCATTTGTAAAGCCCCCTGATTCGTCGTGGGATAGGTTGGGGTACTTTATTATAAAAAGTGAAAGATATAAAGATCTTTTGTTTAAGAGAGATTATTTGCTGAATAATATTAAATTTTCGATTGTTTAATCGACTTATCAATCAGAATAAAGTAAAAGAATGAATTTACAATTAATAATATTATAGATATTATCGTATAAAAAATTTAAACTACACACAAAAGAAGGTAATAACTACAGTGGAAAAATCCCATCCAATAAAAATCAACAACCAACTAATTTACGGCAGAGACAAAACATGGCTTGAAAGCTTACACCAAAACACCAACCAACTTATAATAACGGTTGAAATTGATTTTGAAGATGAAAGCACGCTCCAAAAAATGGTTTTTAACGGACTTATTTTCTATTCATCCACCGAACTCGACACCTACGAAAAAAGTAAATGGAGTTCTAGTTGGTTACAAAGCCAAAGCAATTTCGAAATAATCGAGCAGTCAAATTTAATAAACGAGCGAGTGAAAATAAGAAGTGACTACAACATCCAAGATTTCAAGCATTACCGGATTAGTACGTATGACTACATTATTGATGTAATAGCAAAAAACTATCAATTAAAGGAAGCTCATAAATAAAACAAGTTTCTCGTCAGTTAAGATGAGAAACTTGTTTTATTTTAAACGAATACTTCTGAAAAGAATTCATTATATAGTGAGCGAACCGCAGTATTTTCCTGCTCTTCCTTCACGCCAAACATTATGCTCACCTCAGAAGAACCTTGGTTAATCATTTCAATATTTACTTTCGCATCGGATAAAGCTTTTGAAGCACGAGACGTAATCCCGACATTATGGCGCATGGTCTCACCAACAACCATAATCAGCGAAATCCCGTGTTGCATAATCACTTGATCTGCGTTCAATTCTTCTTTCAAACGAGACATAATTGTCTGCTCGGTATCTTCGCCAAACTGATTTTCGCGAATAATAATCGTTAAATCATCAATCCCAGACGGCATATGTTCATAGTTCAACCCAGCATCTTCCAGAATTTGCAACACTTTCCGTCCGAAGCCGATTTCTCGGTTCATCAAATATTTACTAATATAAATGCTACAAAAGCCGTCATCACTAGCAATTCCAACGACTGGACCATTGTTATTTTCGCGTTCATGAACGACACGCGTACCACAAGAATCAGGATTGTTCGTATTTTTAATATGCACCGGAATACCTGCATGGAAAGCCGGAATTAAAGCTTCATCATGAAAAACAGAGAAGCCGGCATATGAAAGTTCACGCATTTCCCGGTAAGTTAGTTCAAGAACTTTCTTCGGATTTTTCACGATAGCGGGATTGACTGCGTAGACTGCATCCACATCCGTAAAGTTCTCGTATAACTCGGCTTGGGCGCCGTTTGCCACAATCGCTCCAGTAATATCAGAGCCACTTCTAGAAAACGTGCTAATTTCGCCGTCTTTCGTATAACCGAAAAATCCTGGGAAAACAATAATGCCTTCTCTTTCTCGAAGTGCAAACAAACGATCATAGGATTCTGGTAAAACTTGCGCGCTAGCATGTTCATCTGTCACAAGTAAACCGGCATCTTTTGGATTTATATAATTGGCGTTTAAGCCTTTAAATTTAAAGTAAGCGGCGATTAATTTTGCGTTATTATCTTCGCCACTAGCTTTCATTCGATCTAAAAATTTATCAGGATCGCTTTTGTCCGATGAGATAGTTGCTTGTAAATCTGCGCGAATTTGATTGATAATTTCGTCGCTCATCCCTGTATCTAGCGCTATCCCTGCATATCTTGCAATGACAGATTCAAACAATTCACTTGTATCTTCCCCGAGAAGTGCCTTTGCCGCGCAATCAATAAGTAGGTCAGTCACTTTTGTATCTTCCTTGAAACGTTTACCTGGTGCAGAAACAACAACGATTTTCCTATCAGGATCCTCCGCTACAAGTTGGAAAACCTTATTTAATTGGATCCCCGATGCTAAAGAGCTTCCGCCAAATTTAATTACTTTCATGCAACACACTCCTGATCTGAATTTTTTATCTCCCGAAAGTGTTGTTTTTGGATGATGCGAAATTTTCTGACCTTTCGGATAAAGTTATTGTCTATTATCGCTCTTTTTCCGTGAAATCGCAATGTTTTTTCGTGTTTTTAATTATTTTCTCTCGACTTCGGTAGTTTACTTGTTTAAAAAGCTAAAGGTAGTTATAATAAGAGTGTACAAAAAAAGCAGCCTTAATCTGAAAGGAAAGATTACGATGAAAAATATTGTTTTAGTATGTGCGGCAGGGATGTCAACAAGCCTTTTAGTAACAAAAATGCGTAAAGCAGCAGAAGAACGCGGAGAAACTTGTGAAATTGAAGCGTACTCCATTGCTGAAGTAAGTAACTTAATTGACGATGCAGATGTTGTACTTTTAGGACCACAAGTGCGTTACCAGAAAAAAACAGTTGATGAACTAGCTGCTGGGAAAATTCCAGTAGATGTAATCGACATGGCAGCTTACGGTACGATGAACGGTGAAAAAGTACTAGGTCAAGCATTAGACTTAATCAACGGTTTCCAAAAATAAACAATAAAAAAACCTGTGTGGCACTTAAGCCACGCAGGTTTTTTAGCTTTCTTGGGTAAGTATTCCGTCTTCCATACGATACACATGGTTGACTAAATCTAGCATACGCTCATCATGTGTTACCATGATTGCTGTTCGGCTTGTTTGCACAACTTCATTCCGTATAAGCTCGACAACTTCACGACTTCTTTCAGTATCAAGACTCGCAGTTGGTTCGTCGGCTAAAATAACGGAAGGTTGATTAATAAGCGCACGAGCAATAGCGACACGTTGCTTTTGACCGCCAGATAAATCTTTTGGATAGAAATTTGCGCGATCACTAATGCCAAGTTGGCTTAGAAGTGAAGCTGTATCTTTTTCAAGCTCCGCCGCACTTTTCCCAGCCATTTTTCCAATAAAGCTGATTTGATCTTTTACGTGTAAATAAGGAACTAAGTGAGCTGCTTGGAAAATAAAGCCAATTTCTTCTAAACGAAGAGCAGTTTGTTCTTTGGAAGATAAATTCCCGACTGATTTTCCGTTAATAGAAATCGTTCCACCAGTCGGTGTTAATAGCGCTCCAGCCAGAGAAAGGAGCGTACTTTTACCAGAACCACTCGGACCAACAATCGCGATTAGTTCACCTTTTTTAGCTTCAAAGTTTGTTTCCTTCAGTGCATGAATAATTGAAGGACCGGACGGGTAGTCTTTATACACTTTATCAAAAGATAGTAGAGTTTCCATTATTCATCACCTCCTCGAATGGCATCTAACGCATCTACTTTAGCAATTCGTCTAAGTGATAGAAGGGCGCCGAACAGAGCAACTAAAAAGAATAAACCACTATAAAGCGCAATCGTCATCGGACTTAATCTAAACGGCATCGCTGCTGGCATAATACTTGGAAGCAGGAGCGTTACACCGACACTAATTAAAATACTAATAATCGAAATAATCACCACTTGAGTAATAATGCTCTTAACTAAGTAACTTGTTTTCGTACCCAGTGCTTTCAAAATACCAAATTGTGTTGTTTTTTGAAGCGTCATGACATAGAAGAATGCAGTTAAAATAAATCCGCCAATAATGATTAAGAAGAAAATCATCATGTTAAGCGTCATTTGTTCCGCGGAATAACCTGGAATTTGATTTAAGAAACCTTTATGATCAATCGTTGTTAAATCTTTATCTGAAAGGGTTACGCCTTTATCAGGATTTTCTGTTTTAATCGCAATAGTACTTGTTTGCGGGATTTTTTGGTGATATAAAACAGGATTGATTTCTTGCCAAGTCGCGATATTAATATAAACAACGGGAGCATGGCTATACTTTTGATTTTCTGTAAAGCCGACAACCGTTAATTCTCTATTTAAAATATCATCCATCAAAACATCGCCAATTTTGATTCCGTCTGATTTCAAAGAAGAATCGACGACAATTTCGTCAGGTTTTGTCACTTGTATGTTAGCTCCATCAGAAATTTTAGGAGCGAGAAAGCTATCTGGTTGAATACCGAAAAGTGCGACGCTAAACTTTTTATCGTCACTTTCCCGTTTTAACGTTTGCATAGATTGACCGAGAACCGCAGCATCTTTTACATTCGCATCTTTTTTCACATCAGCGAGTTTGGATTCTGGGAACTGAGATCGAGATAATTTGTCTTGGGCGTCTTTGCTGAGAACATAATATGGAACCCCGTTATCTGCTACAGATGAAGCATTATCGTAAGCCAGCCCGTTTGCCAACCCTGATAAAATAAGTGATAGTAACATAATTAAGACCATGATGCCTGTTACTAAAATATAGCGCAACTTAGAATAAACTAATTCACGAAGCCCTAAAAACATCGATTATACCAACTCCTTTAAATTTATGTAAACGGAAAATGAACACTATTTCACTTTCCAAAGAATAGTATACCAAAGCTATATTCAATTTCCTAAAGAAAGAAACTAAGTGTTTGCTACTTAGTTTCTCAAAATAAGCTATTTTTTTAAGCCTTGAATCAGAAGTTTCACAGCTTTTTCTAAAGTTTCTTTTGGACAGGCGATGTTAAAACGGACAAAGCCTTTCCCGGAATGTCCAAATCCAGAACCCATTTGAACACCAACACCAGCTTCGATTAAATCAGCATAAATCGTTTTTTCGTCTTTTGGAAGAGCGCGACAATCAAGCCACATCAAGTAGGTTGCTTCTAAGTCGGTCACACCAACTTCGGGTACTTCTTTTTCGAGTGCTGCTTTGACATATTCATAGTTGCTATAAATATATTCTTTCAACTCTTTTAGCCAAGGCACGCCGTGGCGATACGCTGCTTCTGTACCAACAATCCCAAAGACATTGAGCCCATTAGTTGTGGCGTACTTTTGCTCCGCAGCGAATTTGGCCTGATAATCTTTATTCGTAATAATATAGTAGGAAGCTTTAATCGCCGCCAAGTTAAATGTTTTCGTAGCCGCCATTAAAGTAATAATTTGATCTTGATAAAACGGTGCTGCGACCATCATTGGCACATGTTTATGATTTTTCATCACTAAGTCAGCATGAATTTCATCCGAAACAATCGGAATTTGGTATTTCTCACATAGTTTCGCTAATTCCACAAGTTCTTCCTTGGTAAAACAACGACCACCAGGATTTTGCGGATTACATAGAAGGAATAATTTTACCTTTTCTTCTTTCATCCGTTTTTCCAAATCATTAAAATCCATTCGATATTGACGGTTCTCATATATAAGTGGCGACATAACCACTTTTCTCTCAGTGGCTTTCGTTACATTGAAAAATGGTGGGTAAATCGGCGAAACCATTAGAACTGCATCGCCTTCATTTGTGAGAGAGCGAATCGCTAACGAAATTGTCGGAACAACCGCTCCATTAAAAAATAACGCGCTCGGATCGATTTCAAACTGATGCTGCTCTTTGTTCCAATCGATAATAGCTTCGACAAGTGCCGCTGACTTGGTCGAATAACCAAAAATCCCATGATCGATTTGACGCTGAAATGCATCAAGGACAGGCTGCGGCGCACGGAAATCCATATCCGCTACCCACATCGGAATAATATTTTTTCTGCCAAATAATTCTTCTGCCCCATCCCACTTCTCTGAATTAGTTCCAATACGCGGAATGACTTCATCAAATTGACTCAAATATGTCACGCTCCTTCTCTTTCATTCGCCTCAATTATAGCATAAATTCCACCCTAAAAGCTCACCGGAGAAGGATTTAGAATAATTGTTAAAGTTTCGCCTAAGTGTTATAATTTATAAAATATTGTAAGGTTGAAAGTAGGTGGAATGAGGATGAGTACATTCAAAGTAGGAGATGTAGTTTCTGGGAAAGTCGCAGGAATTCAAAGCTACGGAGCATTTGTAGCGCTAGATAATTCGACACAAGGCTTAGTTCATATTTCAGAAATTACGCATGGTTTTGTCAAAGATATCCATGATTTTTTAGAAGTTGGCCAAGAAGTCAAAGTCAAAATTCTGGATATTGACGAAGAAAAAAATAAAATCAGTCTTTCTATTAGAGCGACAGAGGAAGCACCAAAAGAACAACCAACTAAAAAGAAACAAGTTTCATCTAGCGAAAACGACGAAGGTTTTAACACTTTACGCGATAAACTAGAAGAATGGATTAAAAAAGCAGACAAATAAAAGTCCCAATCAGCTTGGTAATATACCCATTTTGGGATAAATTGCTAAGCTGGTAAATTTAATTGACTAAAATTTTAGAAAAAGGGAATAGTTAGTAGTAATTTTCTATTTATTCAATATTATAAAATAGTCAAAAGGGGGATTTACGTGAAAAGATCTATTCATGTGCAGGCATTTGTATATAACGAAAAGAAAGACGAGATACTAGTGGTGAGAGATCGCAATTTGACATGGGCATTTCCAGGGGGACATGTGGAAACAAACCAAACAATGGAAGAAGCACTTGCAAGCAAAGTGAAAGAGCAGACAAATATCGATATAGAAATAGAGTCTATCCTACACTGCAAAGAGCGCCGTGCTACATGGGAGCATGTTTGTACATTCGTTTTTCGAGCAAAACCTGTTGGTAATGCACTTCTTGCTTCCAATGATGACAATGTGTTTCGAGTGAAGTGGATACCTATCCCGCTCGCAGATGATTTATTAGCTGTAGACCAATTATCATTAAATGAACTAGTAAGAAGCGAAGGCGTCTTGTATGAAAACTATACCTAAATTTCAAAAAGGCTCAAATTTCACAAGGTCAAGCCTTGCTAAAAAGCACTGATTGATATAAAGTTAATAAAGAAACTTTTTTAAAATTTGGAGGGAAAACAATGACACATATTAAATTTGATTATTCCAAAGCGCTCCGTTTTTTTGAAGAACGCGAACTTGATTATCTTGAACCAGCAGTAAAAGCAGCTCATGATTCATTACATAATGGTACAGGTGCTGGTAATGATGCACTTGGTTGGATTAACTTACCAACAGATTACGACAAAGAAGAATTTGCTCGTATCAAAAAAGCAACAGAAAAAATCCACAGCGACTCCGACGTATTAATCGTTATCGGTATCGGTGGTTCTTATCTTGGGGCACGTGCTGCAATCGAAACTTTAAATCATTCCTTCTATAATGTACTTGAAAAAGGTGCTCGTAAAACACCTCAAGTATTCTTTGCAGGAAATAGCATTAGTTCCTCTTACTTACATGACTTAATTGAAGTAGTTGGCGACCGTGACTTCTCTGTTAACGTTATTTCTAAATCCGGAACAACAACAGAGCCAGCAATCGCTTTCCGTGTTTTCAAAGAACTTTTAATCAAAAAATATGGCGAAGAAGGCGCGAAAAAACGCATTTACGCTACAACTGATAAAGCAAAAGGCGCTCTAAAAACATTAGCTGACAATGAAGGCTACGAAACATTTGTTGTTCCAGATGACGTTGGCGGACGTTTCTCTGTTTTAACTGCAGTAGGTTTACTTCCAATCGCAGTTAGTGGTGTTGATATCGATGCTCTTATGAATGGAGCAGCAGCAGCAAGCAAAGATTTCGACAAACCTGAACTAAAAAATAACATTGCATACCAATACGCAGCAGCTCGTAACGTTCTTTACCGTAAAGGCAAAGTAACAGAACTTCTAATCAGCTATGAACCAGGCTTACAATACTTTAACGAGTGGTGGAAACAATTATTCGGCGAAAGTGAAGGTAAAGACAAAAAAGGTATTTACCCATCCAGCGCAAACTTCTCCACTGACTTGCACTCTATCGGTCAATATATCCAAGACGGCCGTCGTAACCTTTTTGAAACAGTTATCAAAGTGGATAAACCACGCCACAACTTAACTATCAATAAAGAAGAGGTAGATCTAGATGGCTTAAATTATCTTGCTGGCGAAACAGTTGATTTCGTTAACACAAAAGCATTCGAAGGAACACTTCTAGCACATACAGACGGCGAAGTTCCAAACTTTGTTGTAGAAGTTCCAGAACTAGATGCATACACTTTCGGTTACCTAGTATACTTCTTTGAAAAAGCAGTAGCTATCAGCGGCTACCTAAATGGCGTAAATCCATTTGACCAACCAGGCGTAGAAGCATACAAAGCCAACATGTTCGCATTACTTGGCAAACCAGGCTTCGAAGACAAAAAAGCAGAATTAGAAAAACGCTTAAACGATTAATTTTCATTTCCAAACCTTGGGGCCAATCGCTCCAAGGTTTTTTGTTTGTTTGCGATTTTCTTCCATTGGAGTTACCATATAGTTAAACAAAAGGAGGGGAAGAAGTGCTATCTATCGAACGAAAACGCGCCATCGTCCAATATGTCAAAAGCCGAAAAATAGCAACAGTTAGCGAATTAGCTAAACATTTTGAAGTCCACGAAGCAACCATTCGCCGCGATTTAACCTCTTTAGAAAAAGACAAAAAGCTAAAAAGAACCCACGGCGGAGTTATGATAGAAGAAAAAGTAGTTTCCGAACCAAATTGGAAAAAACGAAGCGAAGTGCGCTACGAAGAAAAACAACGCATCGCCACATTAGCAGCGACAATGGTCAAAGACGGCGATACAATCATTCTTGACGCTGGAACAACAACCGGACACATCGCAACCGCATTAAAAGACCGATCCAAACTAACCGTCATAACAAACGATATCAACGTAGCTTCCATTATGCGCTTTTCCCCGTCTAAAGTAATTGTGACAGGTGGCGTCATCTACCCAGAAACTTTCATCCTTAACGGTATGATTACGAGCGGAACCTTGCAGAGCATTCACGTACATAAAGCATTTGTAACCACACCGGCACTCGATATCGACAAAGGCTTAATGCACTACGACGAATACCTAATCCCAGCTAAGCAACAAATGCTCCACTCAGCCGATGAAGTCATCTTAGTAACAGACCACACCAAGTTTGGCCGCATTTCACTTTACAAATACGCAGCCCTAGACGAAATCTCTTCTATTATCACTGGAAAAGAAATAGACCCAGTATTAAAAGAACAATTTGAAGAAAAAGGAATGCAAATTTATACAACATAATGTTTTAAAAACTCCATTTAATCACCAATTTATGCACCAAATTCATCTTTTTTCATCTTTATTTAAAAAACTTTGTAAAAAGTATTGACGAAAGGCAAAAATCTTGGTATATTTATAAACGTTGCTGATGCGGACAAAACGCTTTCGCAACAAAAGAAATTGACCTTTGAAAACTGAACAAAGAAGAAGACGAAAAGCAATGAGACGTAAAGTCTCACTGGTAATCGCAGGGCAGAAAACAGAAAGCTGTTTTCAACAAAACAAACTAGTAATTTAATTGCTAGCGAAGTCAATTTGACGCAAGGAATCTTATTCACGGTGTTGAATAAGTATTCAAATTCAATTTATATTTTAAAGAGAGTTTGATCCTGGCTCAGGACGAACGCTGGCGGCGTGCCTAATACATGCAAGTCGAACGAACGGAGGAAGAGCTTGCTCTTCCAAAGTTAGTGGCGGACGGGTGAGTAACACGTGGGCAACCTGCCTGTAAGTTGGGGATAACTCCGGGAAACCGGGGCTAATACCGAATGATAAAGTGTGGCGCATGCCACGCTTTTGAAAGATGGTTTCGGCTATCGCTTACAGATGGGCCCGCGGTGCATTAGCTAGTTGGTAGGGTAATGGCCTACCAAGGCAACGATGCATAGCCGACCTGAGAGGGTGATCGGCCACACTGGGACTGAGACACGGCCCAGACTCCTACGGGAGGCAGCAGTAGGGAATCTTCCGCAATGGACGAAAGTCTGACGGAGCAACGCCGCGTGTATGAAGAAGGTTTTCGGATCGTAAGTACTGTTGTTAGAGAAGAACAGGATAAGAGTAACTGCTTGTCCCTTGACGGTATCTAACCAGAAAGCCACGGCTAACTACGTGCCAGCAGCCGCGGTAATACGTAGGTGGCAAGCGTTGTCCGGATTTATTGGGCGTAAAGCGCGCGCAGGCGGTCTTTTAAGTCTGATGTGAAAGCCCCCGGCTTAACCGGGGAGGGTCATTGGAAACTGGAAGACTGGAGTGCAGAAGAGGAGAGTGGAATTCCACGTGTAGCGGTGAAATGCGTAGATATGTGGAGGAACACCAGTGGCGAAGGCGACTCTCTGGTCTGTAACTGACGCTGAGGCGCGAAAGCGTGGGGAGCAAACAGGATTAGATACCCTGGTAGTCCACGCCGTAAACGATGAGTGCTAAGTGTTAGGGGGTTTCCGCCCCTTAGTGCTGCAGCTAACGCATTAAGCACTCCGCCTGGGGAGTACGACCGCAAGGTTGAAACTCAAAGGAATTGACGGGGGCCCGCACAAGCGGTGGAGCATGTGGTTTAATTCGAAGCAACGCGAAGAACCTTACCAGGTCTTGACATCCTTTGACCACTCTGGAGACAGAGCTTTCCCTTCGGGGACAAAGTGACAGGTGGTGCATGGTTGTCGTCAGCTCGTGTCGTGAGATGTTGGGTTAAGTCCCGCAACGAGCGCAACCCTTGATTTTAGTTGCCAGCATTTAGTTGGGCACTCTAAAGTGACTGCCGGTGCAAGCCGGAGGAAGGTGGGGATGACGTCAAATCATCATGCCCCTTATGACCTGGGCTACACACGTGCTACAATGGATAGTACAAAGGGTCGCGAAGCCGCGAGGTGGAGCTAATCCCATAAAACTATTCTCAGTTCGGATTGTAGGCTGCAACTCGCCTACATGAAGCCGGAATCGCTAGTAATCGTGGATCAGCATGCCACGGTGAATACGTTCCCGGGCCTTGTACACACCGCCCGTCACACCACGAGAGTTTGTAACACCCGAAGTCGGTAGGGTAACCTTTATGGAGCCAGCCGCCGAAGGTGGGACAGATAATTGGGGTGAAGTCGTAACAAGGTAGCCGTATCGGAAGGTGCGGCTGGATCACCTCCTTTCTAAGGAAAAGGAAACCTGTGAGTTTTCGTTCTTCTCTATTTGTTCAGTTTTGAGAGGTTACTCTCTTTTATGTCAGATAAAGTATGCAAGGCACTATGCTTGAAGCATCGCGCCACTACATTTTTGACGGGCCTATAGCTCAGCTGGTTAGAGCGCACGCCTGATAAGCGTGAGGTCGATGGTTCGAGTCCATTTAGGCCCACTTTTTCTTTCTGACATAAGAAATACAAATAATCATACCCTTTTACGGGGCCTTAGCTCAGCTGGGAGAGCGCCTGCTTTGCACGCAGGAGGTCAGCGGTTCGATCCCGCTAGGCTCCACCAAAATTGTTCTTTGAAAACTAGATAAGAAAGTTAGTAAAGTTAGCATAGATAATTTATTATTTATGACACAAGTAACCGAGAATCATCTGAAAGTGAATCTTTCATCTGATTGGAAGTATCATCGCTGATACGGAAAATCAGAAAAACAACCTTTACTTCGTAGAAGTAAATTGGTTAAGT